>JBJERK010000079.1:0-4575 GCA_051882255.1 Ruminiclostridium sp. | reverse complement strand
TTTCGCCGATTTCTTCCGCAGTTTCGGAAATGTCGTCAATGCTTTCTGCGGTTTCCGCTGCACTCTCTCCGATTTCTTCCGCAGCTTCGGCGGTTTTTTCCGCCTGTCGGGAAATTTCCGCTTCAATCGACTTTTCTTCCTCCTCGGGTGGCTTGGTCTGCATAACGGGTCTTGCCCGCTTAAGCATTTCCATAGCCTCTCTGATGTACTCCTGCTGTTTTTTCTCCAGCTCCGCAGTGCTCATGCTGTCCTTCTTCCATTCCATATAAAAACCCTCTCGTCAGAATAAATTTCCGGAAAGCCCGCTGTCCCGCAGCAGCGGGATTATCGACATTATCTTCATAAGCATAGCCGCCCGCTGGAGCTTCGCCTGATTTTCTGTGCGAAGATAGGGCTTAAGCGCCATAAGCAGCTTTGTATCCTTATCCTCCTCGCTGAGCTTAGAGAAAATATCCATAAGCTTAAGGAGGGTATCGGCGTCGATATTCCCGAAAATCCCATCGTCCTTACTGTTATCCGTGGCGTCGCCGCCTTCGGATTTTTCGTTTCCCGAGGACATAAGCTGCATAAGCAGAGCGGAAATTGCGTCCATATCCAAAGGCGGCACCTCCTTCTGAAAAGCCGTAGTCTGCGCTTACTGCCCAAAAATAAAGCAAAAACGGCTTTTAGTAAGCTTTGTAACAGCGCTTTTTTGCAGGATACCTACACCTTTTTTTCGCTGTTATTTCCTTCGCCCATAAACTGGCGGCGGAATTTTTCCGCAAGGGCAGGATTGCTCATAACGGCGTTGATTTTTTCACGGTCGCTTTTGCTGAGCAGGGAGGTTATTTCCTCGGTATTGCCTGAGCTTAAGGAGCTTTTAAGCTTCTCCGGAGTAACGCCTAAGCGTTTGCTTGCCGCTTCAATAAGGCTGTCGATGTTGAGATTTCCCATAGCAGTTCTTTCCTTTCACAGTTTTATATGCAGTTTTTCTGCCGGATATAACCCTTTTGTAATCAAAAGTGAAATGATTTAGGCAAACATAGCTAAAAATATCAATAGATTTTTATATAATTTATTGTTTGACTTTGTGCATTTTGATGTGTTATAATGAAGTGACGGGAGAGATGCAGCAAAATTATAACCCCCGCAGGAAGGAATCGTCATAATTATGAAGATTATTGTTGTGGCAGATACCCATAAGGACTACCAGAAGTACAAATCAATCATTGAGAAGAACAGCGACGCCGATTTGTTCATACACCTCGGCGACGGTGAACATGAGTACATAGACGTTGCAAATGAGAACCCGGATAAGAAGTTTATTTTTGTGCAGGGCGACTGCGATTTCGGAAGCCACAAGGCTACCGAGGTGGTTGAAGCCGGCGGATATAAAATCCTCTGCGTTCACGGCCACGAGCATAATGTAAGCGGCGGTCTGGATCCGCTTATAAACGAGGCGAAGGCAAGAGGCTGCCGTATCGCTCTCTACGGTCATACCCACATGTACCGCACCGAATGTACCGACGGAGTTTATGTAATGAACCCCGGCGCTGTTGATTCACCAAGAGGCAAGAATAAGCCCTCTTATGGAGTTATCATTATTGATGACACAGGTAAGCTTACAATGAATATTGTGGCTATGAAGTAATATAGTATATGAAATACGCCCTGTATGTGTGAATATACGGGGCGTTGTTTTGTAGGTGCGCCGCGTTCAGCGCGGCGCGCAATTCTGCGGCGGCTTCGCCGCCGCAGGCTCACCCCGCAGTCAGGCAAATTTCTTCGGGAATTGCTGTACTTGGGGGTATTGCGCGCGCCGCGCTTCAGCGCGGCGCGCAATTCTGCGGCGGCTTCGCCGCCGCAGGCTCACCCCGAAACACAGCAAGCCCGCCCAAACACCCCTCTGCTATTCTCATGCAATTACTGCTTTCCGGTTCTGCGGTTGCTCCCTTCCGATTATCCCTCCCGATTGCACTGTTTATTATGCCTTTTGCATATATCCCCCGCATATTTATAAAAACTATTGTATAACTTTAACAAAATTGAAAAAAATCGCAAAAACTACTTGATTTTTTGCCCCAAAGTGATTACAATATGACTATGGTTAGCACTTAGAAGCTAAGAGTGCTAACACTCAACAAGTCAGAGTGCTAAACTTGTTGAGTGGGGCACTTCGGCTGACCGAAAACCAACAGGAGGTAATTAAAAATGAAAATCAGACCATTAGCAGACAGAGTTGTTATTAAATTCCTCGAAGCAGAGGAAACCACAAAGGGCGGAATTATCCTTTCCAGCGCAGCTCAGGAAAAGCCCCAGGTTGCTGAAATCCTTGCAGTAGGCCCCGGCGGAGTTGTTGACGGTAAGGAAGTTAAGATGGAAGTTAAGGTAGGAGATAAGGTTCTTACCGGTAAGTACTCCGGAACAGAAGTAAAGGTTGACGGAGAAAAGTACACAATCGTTCGTCAGAGCGATATTCTTGCAGTTGTAGATTAATTAAAAGGAGACGATTATCATGGCAAAGCAGATTATTTACGGCGAGGAAGCTCGCAAGTCCTTACAGGCAGGTATCGACAAGCTTGCCGATACAGTTAAGATCACCCTCGGACCCAAGGGCAGAAACGTAGTTCTGGACAAGAAGTTCGGCGCTCCCCTTATTACCAACGACGGCGTTACAATCGCTAAGGAAATTGACCTTGAGGATCCCTTTGAGAACATGGGCGCACAGCTTGTAAAGGAAGTTTCCACAAAGACAAACGATGCAGCAGGCGACGGTACAACAACAGCTACTCTTCTTGCACAGGCTATCGTTCGCGAGGGTATGAAGAACGTTGCTGCAGGCGCAAATCCTATGGTAGTAAAGCGTGGTATCGAAAAGGCAGTTGACGCCTGCGTTGCTGAAATCCACAAGAACTCCGAAAAAATCAAGAGCAGCGAGGACATCGCAAGAGTTGCAACCGTTTCCAGCGGCAGCGAGGTTGTAGGCAAGCTCATTTCCGAAGCTATGGCTAAGGTTTCCGCTGACGGCGTTATCACAATCGAAGAAAGCAAGACAGCTGAAACTTATAGTGAAGTTGTTGAAGGTATGCAGTTCGACAGAGGCTACATTTCTCCCTATATGGCAACAGACGGGGACAAGATGATTGCCGACCTTGACAATCCCTATATCCTTATCACAGATAAGAAGATTTCCGTTATCCAGGACCTTCTCCCGCTCCTTGAGCAGATTGTGAAGACAGGCAGCAAGCTGCTTATTATCGCTGAGGACATCGAGGGCGAGGCTCTTACAACCCTTATCCTCAACAAGCTGAGAGGCACCTTCAACTGCGTAGCAGTAAAGGCTCCCGGCTTCGGCGACAGACGCAAGGAAATGCTTACCGATATTGCAATCCTTACCGGCGGTCAGGTAATCACAAGCGACCTTGGTCTTGAGCTTGCAGACGCAACACTTGATATGCTGGGCCGTGCAAAGCAGGTTAAGGTTACAAAGGAAAACACAACAATCGTTGACGGCGCAGGCAGCAGCGAGGAAATCAGGGAAAGAGTAAACCAGATAAGAAACGCTATCGGCGAAACAACCAGCGATTTCGATAAGGAAAAGCTCCAGGAAAGACTTGCCAAGCTTTCCGGCGGTGTTGCGGTTATCAAGGTAGGCGCTGCAACCGAGATCGAAATGAAGGAAAAGAAGCTGAGAATCGAAGACGCTCTTGCTGCAACAAAGGCTGCTGTTGAAGAAGGTATTGTTGCAGGCGGCGGTACTGCCCTTATTAATACTATGGGTGCAGTAGAAGCTCTTATCGCTACTCTTGAGGGCGACGAAAAGACAGGCGCTAAGATTGTTCTCCGCGCACTTGAAGAGCCTGTTCGCCAGATTGCTGCAAACGCAGGTCTTGAAGGCTCCGTAATCATCGACAACATCAGAAGAAACGGCAAGAACGGCTACGGCTTTGACGCATTCAAGGAAGTTTACGGCGATATGATTGAAGCCGGAATCGTTGACCCTGCAAAGGTAACACGTTCCGCACTCCAGAACGCTGCTTCTGTAGCTGCTATGGTTCTTACAACCGAGAGCCTTGTAACAGACATCAAGGAAGAAGCTCCCGCAGCTGCTCCCGCAGGCGGTATGGGCGGCATGGGCGGTATGTATTAATCCCTTTCCGAATAGAATATTTAAGGGCACTGTACTTCGGTACGGTGCCCTTGTTTTTGTAAATAGATAAGTTTTTTAGTGCAGTCGGCTAAGCAACAGTTTTCGGAATTATTTGTTTTCGCTGAAATCGGATACCTGTTTTCGGTAAGGCAATAACCGCAGACACAACAACGTGTGCCTAAGCAGCGCCATAAGTGGGAAAGTTCCCAGATGAGCAGAGCACCGCCGCAAGGCTTCCCCGTAATCTGCTCTCTCCCGCGGGTTTTGCTGTACCCGGGAGTAACGCGCGCGCCGCGCTTTAGCGCGGCGCGCATTTTTGCGGCGGCTCCGCCGCCGCAAGGCTTCCCCCGTAATCTGCTCTCTCCCGCGGGTTTTGCTGTACCCGGGAGTGACGCGCGCGCCGCGCTTTAGCGCGGCGCGCATTTTTGCGGCGGCTCCGCCGCCGC
>JBJERK010000078.1:0-4608 GCA_051882255.1 Ruminiclostridium sp. | reverse complement strand
GCGGGCAGCCGCCTGCAAATAAAAAAACGGCGATTTTTTCGATAAAAACCCTTGACAAGCGGTATTAAATGTGATAGAATATACTTACCTCAGAACAGGGGTTTATTTTTTTGTGCAATTTTTCGGAAAATGCACGCCCCTGCTGCGGTTAAGGGTACCGCAGATTAAGAGGGAGGCTTAGTCCGTTCATAAGAACGGATAATAAAATAGGAGGTGCCGAAATGAGAGTTAAAATTACACTGGCATGCACCGAGTGCAAGCAGCGCAATTACAACACCAAGAAAAACAAGAAGAATGACCCTGACAGAATCGAAATGAACAAGTACTGCAAGTTCTGCCGCAAGCACACTCTCCACAAAGAAACCAAGTAAGGAGGATTCTGATGGCAAAGGAAAAAACATCGACAATCGAAAAGGCTAAAGCCAAGGCTGCTGCTGCGGCTAACTCAAAAAAGCCGAAGAAGTCGATTGTCAAGTATTTTAAGGACGCCAGATCCGAATTCAAAAAGGTTGTGTGGCCCTCGAGAAAGCAGGTTGTAAACAATACAATCGTAGTTCTCGTGGCTATGGCGGTTTCGGGCATTGCAATCTGGGCTTTGGATACGGGATTTATCTCCCTGCTGAAGCTTATGCTCGGAAAGTTTTAATCGGTATTAAGTCTTTTAAGTAAGGGGATACGAAATGTCAGAAGCTAAATGGTATATCTTACACACCTACTCGGGTTACGAGAATAAGGTTGCAAACGACATAAGAACTCTGGCGGAAAACAGAAACCTTCAGCACCTTATCGAGGACGTTATGGTTCCGATAGGTCCTGCTACCGACGATTACGGTAAGCCCGTTTTAGACAAGGACGGAAATCAGAAGGAAGAAAAGCTGTTTCCCTGCTACGTTTATGTCAAGATGGTTATGACAGACGAGTTCTGGTACATCTGCCGCAACACAAGAGGCGTTACGGGATTTGTAGGACCGGGATCAAAGCCCATTCCTCTCACCAACGAGGAGGTTGCAAACCTCGGAGTTGTTAAAAAGACAGCCGTCCCCTCCGTTTCCGTGGGAGATATTGTCAATATCGTTTCGGGAGCGCTTGAGGGCTTCGAGGGTACAGTCAAGGAGGTTGACGAGGCAGCGGGAACAGTTCTTGTAACAGTTTCCATGTTCGGCAGAGAAACTCCCACAACTCTCGAATTGTCAGCAGTTGAAAAAATCAACTAAGAAGTTCTTTAAGTTTTTTTGGAGGTAATTAAAATGGCTCAGAAGGTAGTCGGATTTATTAAATTACAGATTCCCGCAGGAAAAGCTACTCCTGCTCCGCCTGTTGGTCCTGCTTTAGGTCAGCACGGCGTTAACATCATGGCATTCACAAAGGAATTCAACGAGCGTACAAAGGGTGACGCAGGTCTTATTATCCCTGTTGTTATTACCGTTTACGCCGACAGAAGCTTCACTTTCGTTACAAAGACTCCCCCTGCTGCCGTTCTTATCAAGAAGGCATGCGGAATTGAAACAGCTTCCGGTACACCCAACAAGAACAAGGTTGCCAAGATTACAAAGGCTCAGGTTCAGGCTATTGCAGAGCAGAAGATGAAGGACCTCAACGCAGGTTCCATTGAAGCTGCTATGTCTATGATAGCAGGTACAGCTCGTTCTATGGGCGTAGTAGTTGTTGACTAAGTAAATTTGAACAAGAATTAATTCGTGGGAGGTTTTAAACCGCTTGACCACAAGGAGGATATTACATGAAGCACGGAAAGAAATATGTAGAGAGCGCAAAGATTGTTGATTCTGCTAAGTTCTATGAAGTCGGCGAAGCTTGCGACCTGGTTTGCAAGACTGCTAAGGCAAAGTTCGACGAAACTGTTGAACTCCACATCAGACTCGGCGTTGACTCCCGTCACGCTGACCAGCAGGTAAGAGGCGCAGTTGTTCTTCCCAACGGTACAGGTAAGACCGTTAGAACAATGGTATTCACAAAGGGCGATAAGATTAAGGAAGCGCAGGACGCAGGCGCTGATTATATCGCAGACGACGACACCGTTAAGAAAATCATGGACGGTTGGATGGATTTCGATATCGTAATCGCTTCCCCCGATATGATGGGCGTTGTAGGCCGTTTAGGTAAGGTTTTAGGTCCGAGAGGCTTAATGCCTAACCCCAAGGCAGGTACAGTTACTCCCGACGTTGCTAAGGCTGTTTTAGACGCTAAGGCAGGTAAGATTGAGTACCGTCTTGACAAGACAAACATCATTCACTGCCCCATCGGCAAGGCTTCTTTCGGTCAGGAAAAGCTTTCCGAGAACCTTGAGGCTCTTATGGGCGCAATCGTTAAGGCTAAGCCTGCTGCTGCAAAGGGTCAGTATATCAAGAGCTGCGTTGTTACTTCAACAATGGGCCCCGGCGTTAAAATCAACACCGCTAAGTACGGTTCTTAATTAAAGAAAACAAAAATTGTAAGGGTGCAGGCTGCCTGTACCCTTATTTTTCACCCGTATTGATAGTTTGCGAAAGGAATATTTATGGAAAAGGAACTTACCCTTGTTATTATGGCAGCGGGCATAGGCTCCCGCTTCGGCGAGCGTATAAAGCAGCTTGAGCCGGTTGGACCCAACGGCGAGCTTATTATCGACTATTCTATTTTTGACGCAGTAAGAGCAGGCTTCAACCATATCGTTTTCATCATAAGAAAGGATATTGAGCAGCTTTTCCGTGAGGCTATCGGAAACAGGATTGAAAAGCAGGTTAAGGTTACTTATGTTTTTCAGGAGAAGTCGGATATTCCCGTAAAGCAGGAGCTTGCTCCCCTCAGAGTAAAGCCCTGGGGTACGGGACAGGCTGTTCTTGCAGCAAAAAAGGCGGTTAACGGAGCTTTTGCTGTAATCAATGCAGACGATTTTTACGGGGCTGACTCTTATAAGGTTATAAGCGAATTTCTGAAGTCCGCCGACAACAGCGGCAAGGATATTCCCGAGTACGCTATGTGCGGCTTTAAAATCAGGAACACCTTAAGCGAAAACGGAACTGTTACAAGAGGAGTCTGCACCGCCGAAAATGGCTTTCTTGCAGGACTTGAAGAAACAAAGGAAATCGGACGGGGCGAAGACGGCGTAATCAGGGGTAAGTACAACGGCGAAACAAAGACAATCGCCGAGGACGCTGTTGCTTCAATGAATATGTGGTGCTTTACTCCCGATTTTATGGATACTCTTGAAAAGCAGTTCGTTTCCTACCTTTCCGGACTTACGGAGGAAACCGTGAATAAGGGCGAATGTCTTGTACCGATAGAGGTGGACAGGCTTATAAACGGCGGAAAATGCAGGGTACGGGTAATTCCCACCGACAGCAGGTGGTTCGGAATGACCTATGAGCGGGACGTTCAGGCGGTTAAGGAAGAAATTGCCGCTTGTGTTGCAAGGGGAGAGTATCCCGAAAAGCTCTGGCGCATATAATATTACAGAAATTTCACAAAACACTTGACAAAACCGAAAATAAGTGCTAATATAACAGCATATTCACTAAAACCTGTGATTGAGAGTAGTAGCTGCCGTCAAGGCAATTCAGAGAGCCGCAGTTGGTGCGAAGCGGTATTGCATACAGCAGTGAATGGACTCATGAGGGCAAACCGAGGGATTTTTCCGTTAGGGGCGACGTTATCCGCGTTAAGGATTAGCGTATGATTGTACGCAACGAGAGGCGGCTTTGCCGCAATTTGGGTGGTACCGCAGGAAATGTCTCCTGTCCCATTTACGGGATAGGGGATTTTTTATTTTAAGCGGGATTGCTCATCTCAGGAAAGGATATGATATAATGTGCAGAAAAGAAAAACGATGGCGGGGCTGTAATTAACAAACAATAAACAACAAATCAAAATCAACCCAACATCATTTTTGAAAGGAACAAACATCATGAAAAAGAACAGAATCTTATCACTTTTAACAGCAGCAGTACTTGCAGTAACAGGTCTTTCTTCCTGCGGCAGCACACCTGCACCCGCAGAAGAAGGCAAGCTTAAAATCGGCATTATCCAGTTCGCTCCCCACCCCTCCCTTGACAACTGCTACGAGGGTATTGCGGAAGGCTTAAAGGCAAGCAAGTACGGCTACAAGATTGAAATTGACCTCCAGAACGGCAACGGCGAGTCTGCAACCTGCGACGCTATCGCTAAGAATATGGTTGCTAAGAACTATGATATGATTTTTGCAATTGCAACTCCCGCAGCTCAGTCAGCATACGGCGCTGTTCAGAATTCCGACACACCCGTTATCTTCTGTGCTGTTTCCGACCCTGTTGCAGCAGGTCTTACAGCAAGCCTTGAGGCTGGCACGGAAAAGTGCATCGGCACATCAGACGTACTCGACCTTGACGCACAGGTTGAGCTTATAAAGGCGCTCCAGCCCGACGTCAAGAAAATCGGCGTCCTCTACACAACCACCGAAGCAAACTCCCTTTCACAGCTCGCTTCCCTTAAGGAAGTAACCGCAAAGTCCGGTATCGAGGTAGTTGAACAGGGCGTTTCAGGCGCAGCAGACATTCCTCAGGCAGCAGCTTCTCTTGCGGCTAAGGTTGACTGCATCAACAACTTCACAGACAACAACGTTGTAAACAATCTTTC
>JBJERK010000077.1:0-4609 GCA_051882255.1 Ruminiclostridium sp. | reverse complement strand
TAGATATGAGGAAGTTTACGCAGATACTATCAGCCGTATAACGCCCGAAACGATATGTCTCAGTGTCGGCGGCGATGTTTATTGCTATCCTAATTGGCAGAGGTATGCCGCAATACATAATGCTGCCCTTAAGCGCGGAGCAAGGAGTATTCTCTGGAGCTGCTCCTTAGAGCCTTCCATGATTGACGAAGAAATGGCTTCCGTCCTTGCTTCCCATCATCTGATTTCAGCACGGGAGAGCGCAACAGTAGCTGCACTTAAAAAACGAGGCTTCAAAAATGTTGTTCTTATGGCGGACATAGCTTTTCTGCTTAAGCCAAAAGAAACGGATTTGCCCGACGGGAAATATGTTGTGCTGAATCTGAGCCCATTGGTTATCCGCAGAAATCCCGCTGTACTTGAAGCTTATCAGCAGCTTATTGACAGGATAATCAGCGAAACCCACCTGAATATTGCTCTTTTGCCACACGTCGAGGTTTCGGTTGATAATGACCGGGAAGCGCTGGAACAGCTGAAGGGGAACGAGGACAGGATTATCAGAATCCCCTCAGGCTTATCTGCCGCCGAATACAAGTATATTATTTCAAAGTCAGAGCTTTGCGTTGCCGCACGCACTCATGCAGCAATTGCGGCATGGTCAAGCGGAGTTCCTGCGCTGGCTATAGGCTACAGCACCAAATCGCTGGGTATTGCCGGGGATTTGGGGCAGGAGAAGTATGTGATTGATATTAACAGCGTGAATGGGGAGCTGCTGTGCAATCAGTTTTTCTCTTTGTACAACAACAGAAAAAGCGTCAGCTCCCTGCTGGGGATAAATGTGGGCAGGTGCAGGGAGCTTCTGGATTACGGAAGGCTTGAAGGACTTTTAAAGGCTCGGATAAATGGAGGATAATATGCCCGGGTTAAAAACGGACGAGATAAATAAATGCGTGGGCTGCGGGGCGTGCGCTGTAATTTGCCCCGTTTCGGCAATTGAATTAAAGGAAGACGAGGAAGGATTTCTATACCCCGATATAAACGAAGGCTTATGTCTTGACTGCAATCAGTGCTATACCCACTGTCCCCTTAATGCAAAAAGCAAAGAATATACCTTCGGCAAAGAGCCCTCAGAGGTATACGCATGCTGGTCGCTGAACAGTGAAAAACGGCTTGAAAGCTCATCGGGCGGAATTTTCAGCGAGCTTGCCGAATATTTTATCGGTGCAGGCGGCAGGGTTGCGGGAGTAAGCTATACCGAGGATTTCAGAGCGGAGCATATTATTACGGACAACCCCGAGGATTTGCCCCGCCTGCGAAAATCCAAATATATACAAAGCGAAACCTACCGGGTTTATAAAGAAATCAGGGATATTCTTCCGAAACTAAGGGTTCTTTATGTGGGAACTCCTTGTCAGTGTGCCGGACTTCTTTCATTCCTTGGCGGCAAGAAGGAAAACCTATATCTTTGCGATTTTATATGTCACGGCGTTAATTCTCCCGCGGTTCATCAGAGATATATACGGGAAGTTGAAAAAGAAACAGGCGGGAAAATTCTATCCGTAAATCACAGGGATAAAAGAGAAGGCTGGAACGATTATGTTTTCAGCGTTAAAACCGAAACACAGACAAAAAACCTTGGCGGCAGATACAGCAATCCCTTTCTTCGGGGCTTTTTAACGGATATGTTTCTGAGAAAATGCTGCTATAGCTGTGGCTTCAAGGGTATATCCCGCCCCACGGATATTACTTTAGGTGACTGCTGGGGCTTTGAGAAAAGCGAACCCTCAGGAGTTTCTCTTGCAATAGTTCAGAGCGAAAAGGGAAAAAGGCTTTTTGAAGCAATAGAAAGCAAAATACATCGGGAAATTTGTTCAATTGAAAATGTGGTCAAAAACAACCCTTGTATTATATCATCCTCCAATAGCAGACATTCAAAGAGAGAACGGTTTTTTTATGAGTTTCTGAATTCGGATAAGACAATTGATACTATTATTACAGAACTTTTAGGCGTGAGAAAAGCATAGTTAAAACGGCTGATTTATTCGAAATAAATTACTTTGCAGAAGAGCAGTTCTGTTACTATTCACTTGCAATTAAATAAGAGGTATAATTTATGAAAAATGATTTATTTGAAATGAATCGCGTTGGAATACGTATGACGAATCTATGTAATCTAAGGTGCAGATTATGCGTTGCACACTCACCTTATACAAAGGATACGGTTCATATTTCAATTGAAACTCTAAACAAAAGCGTTGACAGATATTTTGAAATTGTTGATTATGTCGGCAAACTTTCAATTGCCGGAGGAGAGCCTTTACTTCATCCTGATTTGCCTGATTTCTTGCGCCATTTGTCAATTTATAAAGAAAAAATCGGAACAGTTGAGCTTGTTACAAACGGAACTATAGTTCCGGATATAAAGCTTATTGAAACCATGCGTCTGTTTGAACCTAAATTTAATTTGCTTATTGATAATTACGGCAGTGTTAGTTCTAAGGTTAATCAAATAGACAAGGTAATGAGCAATCACAATGTCACATATTCTATAAGAGATTATTGTTCAGAAAGTATGCATTGCGGCGGTTGGGTAGATCTTGGCAATGCAACTGAAAGAAAACATTCTTACGAGGAAGCTGTTAAGCTTTATGCTAAATGCTTATTTCCTCAGAAAATGAAGTTCTGCTTTGGGATAACAAAAGGCAAAATATTCCCATGCGGTACAGTGAGTCGGCGCTATCAGCTGAATTTACAAACAGACTACAACGAATATATTGATTTATTTGACGAAAGCCTTACCGTAGAACAGCAGCGAAAGAAAATCACGGATATATACAACGGAAACTATCTTTCAGCCTGTGAATACTGCAACGGTATGTGCGAGGATTCGGTGAGATATAAACCTGCAGAACAGCTGTCAATCGAAGAATACAGAAAAATCAGAGCAGGCTTATGATCTTATACACTAAGAGGTGAGAAAAATTAAAGTTACAATTTATACGCAGGCTTTTAATACCGAAAAGTATCTCAGAGCTTGTATAGAAAGCGTTCTTAATCAGACCTACACGGATTTTGAATATTTTTTAATTGATAACGGCTCTGTTGATGGCACAAGAAATATTATAGAAGAATATTCAAAAAACGACAAAAGGATAGTACCTGTATACATAAATGAAAATACTGTAGGACTATTTGCACAGAATAAGCATAAATTCAAAGGCGAATACAGTACAATACTTGATTCGGACGACTGGATTGAACCGACTTATCTGGAACGGCTGGTTACTCTTGCAGAAGAAACAAAATCAGACATTGTCACAACCGGAACGGTAATGCATGTTGAAGATACGGGCGAAAAATTTTACAGGCAGATAGATAAAAAATTCATTCTTGAGAAACAAGATTTTGCAGGCGGCTTTCCATTATATCACGCCTTCTTCCGTACGATGTGGGGGAAGCTGGTAAAAACAGAAATAGTTGAAAAAACACATATTATGACTGCCCGGGAAACCGGAATTATATACGGCGGCGATACTATAGCCGCCTTTGCCTGGCTCAGGAACTCCAATCGTATCTGCCTTGACAGCTCCCTTCTTCATCACTATCGTATCCATTCAAAATCAATGTCCAAAAAATACGATTCAAGGCAGTCCTTTTCAGACGTTTATCTTTTTAACGACGCTGTAAGCTTCCTTTCGGATTATGGTGAGATTAGCCCCGGCAATATGGAATTTCTTCATATTGTTTATGCAAATGCAGTAAACGATACCCTTGAAAATATAATTAATTCCACGCTTACGGCAGATGAAAAGCTTTCCGAATACCGCAAAATATCCGAGCGGCAGCTTACCAAGGACGCCTTTAAGGTGAATTACAAGGATGTGAATAATTGCAGAGTCAGACTGATTACAGCAGCGGTTAAATGTGCAGCAGAGCTTACGGAAGAAACCGAAAATTTCCCCACCATACTCTCCTCCCTCCTCCCCAATTGCTCCAATGCAGTTTCAACCGCCAACGCAGGGCTGTTCATTGCTGTTGAAAATCTCAGAAAACCGCTTGTTGACGACGACAAGGGCGGGCTTTTAAAGGAACTGCTTAAGCTTATTTCGGAAAACAGGTATGTAAAGCAATATAATATCCCTGAAATGGTGCATAAGCTCACCTGCGGCAATCAGCTCCTTTCGAGAATAAGCGATGTGAAGCTTCTGCGTAAGCACGGCGATATATACCTTTATGTGTGGAATAAGGAGTACGAAAAGGCTCTGTCGAAAATGACGGAACATCTGCTCAGCGGAAAACGTGAGGGCGAGGATTATTTACAGCTTTACCTGTCCCTTTCCGCACTGCTTGAACGGGCTGATGAATTTGTATTCGGTAAGATAAAAATTGCAGAGTTTTATTTCTCAAAAAAGCGTTATGATGAGTGCAGGACTGCAATCGCCGACCTTTCGGATATGTGTATCGAGGATACGCCTGAAATTGCCCGCATAAAGGAACAGCTTAATATTCAATAATACATAAAATCAGCGCCGCAGCTATAATCGCCGCGGCGCATGTTTGTTATTCTCTGTTTACCCGCAGCTGTCCTCATTAAAAAACTCCTGCACACTCTCCATCACATTACTCCCCT
>JBJERK010000076.1:0-4623 GCA_051882255.1 Ruminiclostridium sp. | reverse complement strand
TACGGCTTCTCCCGTGATGACGCCGGTAAGTTCCTTGACGCTTACTATGACGCTAAGATCTTCGAGAACGATCCCTTCGCTAAGCTCGACCAGACAGGCGTTGGCAAGCTTATGGAAATGGCTATCAAGATGGGTAAGGCTACACGTCCTGAGCTTCACGTTGGTATCTGCGGCGAGCACGGCGGCGATCCCACATCTGTTGAGTTCTGCCACAAGCTCGGTCTTACCTACGTTTCCTGCTCACCCTTCAGAGTACCGATCGCAAGACTGGCTGCTGCACAGGCTGCGCTTAAGTAAAGACAGCACACGTTCAGCATAGTTCCTGAGGGATACCGACGGAACGGCACGAATTTATCTGAACACTAAAAAGACCTCCCCACATCGTCAGCGCTGCGGCGTGAAACGGTGAGGGGAGGTTTTTGCTGTTTGCGTCTGTAATTTTTCCCGAAGCTTGTTTATTCCCATTTGAAGAATTTAACTGCAATTCCTGTGCAGACAACAGTAACCGCTGTCATAACCGTAACAGCAAGCCACGCATTTTCGGCGGGCAAGCCGAGAAAGGCTGTCTTCATCAGCGCTATGCCCTGAGTCAGCGGAAAAACGCTTACGATTTTCTGCATTATTTCCGGCATAACCTCGAAGGGAAGGGTTGCTCCCGAAAAAATCAGCATGGGGAAATACAGGATACAGGCAATAACGCTTGCGCTTTTTGTGTTTTTTGCAATACCGCCTACCATCATTCCGATACTAAGCGTAGATACCATTGTAAGCAGCCAGCTGCCCAAAAACGCAAAGAGGGAACCGCCTGTTCTTACGTTCCATATCAGCGCCGCCGCAGGCAACAGCGTAATCAATGAAACTATGCAATACACAGCATAAATGGTTAATTCCACGGCAAGCAGCCTTATCGGGCTTACAGGAGTAACCTTAAAGCGCTTCAGGATTTTCCGCTCCCTGTACTCCGAAACCACAAGGGGAAGCCCCATTAAGCCGCCTGCACAAATACTTATAGTACAAAGCGCACCGAAGGACTGCTCCATAAACGTGTACGACGTGCCCTCTGCGGCAGGCTTTGTTCCGTAAATCAGACCGAGAATTATCAGAACAACCAGCGGCATAATCACCGCAAAGATAACCATGTTCATATTTCTGATATTAAGCTTAAGCTCGTTTTTAAGCAGCGTTATAAATGATTTCATTGTCCTGTCTCCTCTCCCGAAAGGGCAAGATAAGCGTCCTCGAATTTTTCGCAGCCGCTTATTTCCTTTGCCTGTTCAACCGTTCCGCAGAAAACGGTCTTGCCCTTTTTCAGAATACATATTTTGTCGCAAAGTGCTTCTACCTCGTCCATAAAATGGGAGGTTAGAAAGATAGTAAGACCCTCGCTCTTCAAATCCGATAATATTTTCCACACCCCTCGGCGGGCTTTTGCGTCAAGTCCTGTTGTCAGCTCGTCAAGGAAAACAAGCTTCGGGTCGGGAATAAGGGCAAGGACGATAAAAAGCCGCTGCCTTTCGCCGCCGGAAAGGCTTTTTACCGGATTAGAGAGCTTATCCCCTATGCCGAACCGGCTGCATAGCTCCCTCCAGTCTGCCGTTTTTTTATAAAGACAGGCTGTTTCCTCACACAATTCGGATACCCTTATTTCGGGCTGATAGCTGCACTCCTGGAATTGAACGCCTATGCTCCGGAAAAGACTGCGCCTGTTCTTTTCGGGGCTTTGACCGAAAATAGTAATCCTGCCGCTGTCTGCGGCTTTTGTCCCTAAAATACATTCAATAGCAGTGCTTTTCCCCGCTCCGTTTGCTCCGAGCAGCCCGAAAACAGCACCGCTTTCTACAGTAAGACTGAGATTGCTTACTGCAGGCTGACTGCCGTAGGATTTTGACAAATTTTCTACCTTTATTGCCGGTTGCATTGTAATACCTCCTTGCTTTGATGTAAATAATAATACCACCAATGAAAACATTGGTGGCAAAATGTAGGGTTATGAAAATTTAAGCTTCATATTTTCAAGCATTTCCTGTATTCTGAAAGCGTTTTTTTCCGCCGCTGATAAGGAAACAATAAGCCTGTCGCAGACGGAAATAATATCATCGGATTTTTTCGGAGTATTAAGCGCCGCCCGTATATCCGTGTCGGGATTTTGGGATAATTGCTGTAACAGCCGCAGAATAGCCTCCAATGAGTAATTGGCGCATCTCAGCGAACGAATGACCTTAAGCCGCCTGATGTCGTTATCGGTATATACCCGATAACCGTTTTCCTTTCTTTTGACAGTAAGCAAGCCGTTCATTTCCCAGCTGCGCAGCGTATCCATAGAAATATTAAGAGCCTCGGATACCTCTTTGCGCCTGAGTCGTTTGGTGCATAAGTCTATGCTGCCGGACAAAAGCTGTTCTACAATCTCAATAGCCTCCTCGGCGTTTTTGCGTTCCTGTCTGATTTGCTCAAGGTATTCGTTAATCAGCAGAATTGCTGCGTCAAAATCGCCGTCGGCAGAGGCTTTTATCGTTTCTGTAATCTTTTTTCTTAAGCCATTCTGCAATACCTCCACTTGAAACGCAATCCGAACAAGACGGCATTGTTCAATATGACGGTCGGTAAATACCCGATACCCGTTTGACAGCCTTTCGGGCTTCGGAATAAGCTTAAGCTTTTCATACAGCCGCACTGTATTCGGATGTATTCCGATTATTGCGGCAACCTCGGATGTTTTATATGTTCTCATGGATTATCCCTCCCTTATCTGAAAGGATAGCATAAGCAAAAACTATGGTGTTATAATGTAGGGTTTTTAATAGGGGCAGTACTGCAAATGCACGGTAATACAGCGGCTTATTCTTCCGCCCCGCTGACATAAATCAGGCTTAAGTCGCCCTCGTAAATCTCCCGAAGCCGCTGTTCAAGCCGCTTCGTTTCATCAGCCTCAAGGGGTCTTTCCGAGTATATGACAACGCTTGTTTCCGTAATTAAGCTGCTGTCCTGATTTACGGATTCAAGACTGCCGATTTTAACGTCGGTAACCATTGGGAATGATTGACGGATTTCATTTGTGACATACTCTGCCGAAACCCTGCTTTCAAAGCCGGTAACCGAGGTTTTATCCTCGTTCGCCTGCTTTACCATAAAGCCTGCAACTATAATACTTGGCAGCATAATTATTATCGTGTTTATAATAAGCCGCCGCTTGAATTTTTTCTTCTGCCGTGGGCTGAACTCGCCCTCCCGGGGGATTTTTAAAATCATCAGAATAAGCGTTGAGGTCAGGAGTATGAAATATGTATTTACAAGAAACAGATAGCCTGCTCCAAGTACAATCATTATATTTCCGTTGGCTATTCCGTATCCGCAGGTGCAAAGCGGAGGCATAAGGGCTGTTGCAATTGCTACGCCCGGGATAACGTTGGACTTTTCGGTTCGTGTCACTCCTATCATGCCCGCAATTCCGCCGCAGACTGCAATCAGAACGTCCCATATATTTGGCTGGGTTCTTGCAAGCAGCTCCGAGGTCTCGGTTGAAATAGGCGAAATCAGGAAGTAAAGGGTAGAGGTAACAAGACAGATTACTATCTGGAACAGGAAGCCTATACCCGATTTTTTGAACTGCTGCATATCGCTTACGGCAACTCCGTAGCCCATAGCCTGAATACTGCCCATAAGCGGAGAAATAAGCATTGCTCCGATAATTACCGCCGTTGAGTTCATATTAAGCCCGATAGAGGCTATAAGTATTGCCATCATTAAAATGCAGAGATTTGTACCCGTAACCTTGCCGCCGCTTATTATCCGCTGCTTTATTTCCCCGTAATCGGCGGTGTCGCTATGCAGCGAAAAAGCGGATTTAATTTTCTGTTTCATTAGTATAAGCCTCCCGCTTCAGTTTGTTAAAAAAGACATATTTCAGGCTGCCGAGAAGCCGTCAGATGATAGGAAACCGCATAACGGCCAGGCTTTGTGCCTGCCGTTATGCGGTTGACGACGCAGATGGCGGTTTATCGACAGTCTGAAAAGCGGCAGTATAAAGCCTGCCGCTTTTGCTTATTATATCAGCTGTTCAGTATTGCCATAAATTCGTCGCCTGTAATTGTTTCCTTTTCGTACAGGTAATTTGCCAGCTCGTCAAGCTTATCCCTGTTTTCGGTCAGTATCCGCTTTGCCTTTTCGTGCTGGGTTTTAATAAGCTCAATAACCTTGCTGTCAATTTTAGCCTGCATTTCTGCGGAGCAGGCAAGGGAAGCGTCCCCGCCGAGGTACTGGTTCGATACCGTTTCAAGAGCCACCATATCAAACTCCTCGCTCATACCGTACTGAGTAATCATAGCACGGGCGATTTTTGTAGCCTGTTCAATATCGTTTGAAGCGCCTGTGCTGACAGAGTTGAATTTAACCTCCTCAGCAGCACGTCCGCCGGTATATGTGGTGATTTTAGTTTCAAGCTCCTCCCTGGTCATAAGGTAGTGGTTGCCCTCCTCCACCTGCATTGTATAGCCAAGAGCGCCGGAGGTGCGGGGAACTATGGTTATCTTCTGTACGGGAGCGGAGCCTGTCTGCTTTGCAGCCACAAGAGCGTGTCCTATCTCGTGATAAGCCACCGCCAGCTTTTCCTTGTCGGTAAGGATA
>JBJERK010000075.1:0-4642 GCA_051882255.1 Ruminiclostridium sp. | reverse complement strand
CTACGGTAAAATCCTTGCTTATTCCTTCAATTTCGATTGTGATTATGTCGCCCTTTTTAAGTCCTGCTTTTTCCATAGAGCTTTCAATTATGTAAACAAAGCCTTTCTCTACTTGTTCAAGAACAGAATTATCATCAAGAAAGTAATTAATGGACATATCACTGTCGCTCTGGAGAATATGAGTACCGCTTGGCATTGTGATATTATCGCCCTTTATATTGGACTGGGACATATATATTATCTTTTCCTTGCTCAGGCTGTCTATGGCTTCAGCAGTCGAAAGCGCTTTTTCGATATTTTCCGATAAAGCCTTGTTCATAGTAGCAGCAAAATAATCGGGGGCGTCCGACATTTCCAGATAATTGTCGAGAGCGGAGGTAACGCTTACGATATTGTTTACACTTGATGAAACGAACATAGTTGCAAGTATAATGAATGTAAGCAGAATTACGTTCATCGCCTTTTTTCGTTTAAGATCCTTTTTCAGAATGTTAAGATACATTTTTGTACTCCCTTCATTGTTGTGACCTCATTATAGCAGACAAATTATTAAATAATCCTTAAATTTTTCTTATTATATTATATTTTTTGCAGTTAGACAAGACCCGCAATTTTTGCAAAAAAATATCGAAAGGCTATTGACAAAATAAAGTAACGGTGGTATAATACAATCAAACAATTGAACAGTTGTTCAAATGTAATTCAAAAACAGGAGGAACTGTATGTCAGAACTGCTTATCAATAAGGATAACACTTCCGAATGTGAATTTCAGCATGCTCACAAGGAGCTTGTGGATAAAATATCGGAAATAATGCCCGGTGAAGAGGAACTGTTTAACCTTGCAGAGCTGTACAAGATATTCGGAGACAGCACAAGAATAAAAATACTGTATGCGCTCTTTGAAGCTGAGCTTTGCGTATGCGATATAGCAATGCTGATAGGAATGAGCGTTTCTGCGGTTTCCCATCAGCTGAGGATTTTAAAGCAGGCAAGGCTTGTGCAGTACCGCAGAGAGGGAAAAACCCTTTTCTACTCCCTTTCCGACGACCATGTGCGGTCTATAATCGGACAGGGAATGGAGCATATCGAGGAATAGGAGAGAATTTATATGAGAAAAATATATGAGCTTGATGAGCTGGACTGCGCTGCCTGCGGAGCAAAAATGGAGGCGGCAATTGCAAAAATAGATGGGGTTGAAACAGTTTCGATAAGCTTTATTACACAAAAGCTTACCATTGAAACCGACGACTTGCGCCATGAAAAAATAATGAAAGAGGCGGCTAAAATCTGCCGCAGAATTGAACCGGACTGCAAAATCATTCTTAAATAGGAGAGAGCTATGAAACCGAAACAGAAACGAATGCTTGCCCGCATAATTGTGGCAGCGGTTATTTTTGCGGCAGGATATTTCCTGCCCCTTGAGGGCGTATGGAGGCTATGCTACTACGCTGCCCTTTATCTGCTTATAGGCTGGGACATTGTTTTCAAGGCTTTCCGAGGGCTTTTTACAGGCAGCTTTCTTGACGAGAATTTTCTGATGACAATAGCCTCCGCAGGAGCATTTTTTGTAGGAGATTATCCCGAAAGTGCGGCGGTAATGCTGTTTTATCAGGTAGGCGAGTTTTTCCAGAAAATGGCGGTTGCCAAAAGCAGGAAAAATATCTCCGAGCTTATGGATATACGTCCGGATTACGCAAATGTACTTCGTGACGGCGAGTTCGTAACAGTAAGCCCCGAGGAAGCGGCTATCGGCGACATTATTCTTATAAAACCGGGCGAAAAAATACCGCTGGACTGCGTTATAACCGAGGGCGCAACCTCGGTTGATACCGCTTCGGTAACAGGAGAATCTGTGCCAAGGGACGCTGTTGAGGGAGACCCGCTTATAAGCGGCTGCGTTAACATCAGCGGTGCGGTAAAGTGCAGAGTCACCGCTTCCTTCAAGGACTCTACCGCTTCAAAAATCCTTGCTCTGATAGAAAGCGCTTCTGCTAACAAAGCAAAAAGCGAGGCTTTCATAACCCGCTTTTCAAGGATTTATACTCCGGCTGTTGTTGGCGCCGCAGTACTTCTTGCGGTTATCCCCTCGCTGATTACCGGACAATGGAGCGAGTGGATTTACCGTGCCCTTACATTCCTTGTAATTTCCTGTCCCTGTGCTCTTGTAATTTCCGTTCCGCTGTCATTTTTCGGCGGAATAGGCGGGGCTTCCCGCTGCGGTATTCTTGTTAAGGGTGCTAATTACCTTGAAGCACTTGCAAAGGTTAAAACCGTTATTTTTGATAAAACAGGCACTCTTACAAAGGGCAGCTTCTCAGTTTCAAAGGTAATTCCGAGCGGCGTTGAGGCAGACGAGGTTCTGCGGCTTACGGCGGCTGTTGAAGCTATGTCAAATCACCCCATAGCAAAGTCGCTGCGGGAAGCCTGCGGCGAAAACAGTCTTACAGCTGAAAATATTACCGAGCTTTCTGGCAGGGGAGTTTCAGCAGATGTAAACGGTAGAAGAATACTTGCAGGAAACGGCTTGCTTATGCAGGAAAACAGCATTGAGTATACTCCCTGCCAAGAAGTCGGAACAATTGTATATACCGCCGCTGACGGAAAATATATCGGCTGTATCGTAATTTCCGACGAGGTAAAAAGCGACAGTAAGACAGCGATTTCCGAGCTTAAGCGCTGCGGAGCAGAGCAGACGGTTATGCTTACAGGGGATACAGAGGCGGCAGGACAGAAGGCTGCGGCTGAAATCGGAATTGACAAGGCATATTGCGGACTGCTTCCCGCAGACAAGGTTGCGATAACCGAGAAAATTATGGCTGAATCCGGCGGAGTAACTGTTTTCGTTGGCGACGGAGTAAACGACGCACCGGTGCTGAGCCGTGCTGACGTGGGAATTGCTATGGGCGGAGTTGGCTCTGACGCAGCAATTGAAGCTGCCGACATTGTTATAATGGACGACAAGCCCTCGAAAATCGCTCTTGCAGTTAAATGCGCAAGAAAAACTCTGAGGATTGTAAAGCAGAATATTGTATTTTCACTTACTGTAAAGGCGGTAATTCTTATTCTTGGTGCAGTAGGTCTTGCGGGAATGTGGGCGGCTGTTTTTGCGGACGTAGGCGTTTCGATTATTGCAATTCTTAATGCAGTAAGAGCGCTTAAAGTAAAGGCATAATTATATCAGCTTCCCCAGCTCGCTGTCAAAATCGTCAAGCAGCAGTCTTAATGCAACAAAGCTCATAAGAGTGTAGCTGTCAAAGCCGGATTTATTTATCGGTATTTCAAGGGGCTGAACTGTTCGCCCTGAAAGAGCGGAAATGCTTCTGTTAAGGGAGACGGTAAGCTTTTCCTCGGTTTCGCTGGTAAAGGAAATAGTGGAGGTCGGGGAAATCCCGCAGGTTATGGCGCATACGCCGCTGCTTTTGACTGCGGAAAGCTGGCTTTCATTCTCGGCGCTGATTATTGCTGTACTGTTTTCGGGCAGGGGCATAGTCAGCGCCGCCTCTTTTTTTGCAAGAATTATCGGATTATCAATCCCCGTTAAGCTTATTTCTCCGCAGTCAATGCAGAGAAGCTCATAGCCTGCACCAAAACGGGAATAAGAGCCGTTTTTAAGATAGCTCACCCGATAGGTTTCAGAAAGCGCTGTTTTTATAAGCTGTTCAATCCCGCAATCCTCCGGAGCGCCAACAATTATTATATCGGTCATAATTTCCTCTCAAATTATATGTTTTTTTGCGAAGAGAAGCAGACGTCGCTTATCTTCGCAAAAAAAAATTATCCGTACAGGTGTATTTTAACCCGTACGGATAATTTTATTATGGAAGGATGAATGGTGTCATTAATAAATTACCGAGCCGCCCCATTCAACAAGAGTGAAGCCTGTTCTTTCGGGCGCTTTTGTAAGCTGCTGTTCAGGGATTTCAACAAAGTCTTTGCTTGGCGTAAAGGTCATAAACACTCTTATCTGAGTATCGGGAGCAGGCGTTACAAGAAGCTTTGCATTATCGGTATATTCCTCTGTCTGGAACTTTATGACATTGTATTCGTTGTCCTGCATAAAGGGAAGCCAGAAAACAATAAAATCGTTGATTTCTCTTGAATTAAGTCCAAGCAGCTTAAGCTTTTCTTGCAGGAACTTTGCCGTATCTTCTCCCTTTACGCAGAAGCCCTCGTCAATTTCAAGGCTGAAATTGTTCTTGCCCTCCCAGAAAAGGTAGAAATATTCGTTATTGTCCTTATCGTAAAGAGTACCGTCGGGCAGGGCGGTTACATTCCAGCCCTTGCCGTATTCCGGGTAGGTAACGGTGAGCTTTCCGTTATAGTCAAGCTGCACGTTAACCTCGGTTTTTTCTTCGGGGTAAAGGTAAATTACAGGCTTATATGCTGCTTCAGTTTCAAGATGAAAATCGCTTGGATAGATTTTTGTGGGATAAAGCAGGTAATCCCAGTCGCTCTTTTGATACATTGCCGAATAATCAACCTCAATGTAGTCGCCAACGCAGTAATCGCTGAAATCCGCTGTTTTGCAGCTTACGCTGTAAACTGCGGGGTAAGGCCAGGGCAGCCTGCAGACAAACATATCGTCTGTTATCTCGTTTATAGTAAGCGTCATTGTTCCATCGCTGCCTGAAAATTCATATC
>JBJERK010000074.1:0-4658 GCA_051882255.1 Ruminiclostridium sp. | reverse complement strand
GAACAGGCAAGATACGGTGAAAAGGCGGGAAAGCTGCTTCGGCGTATTCATAGCGTAAAAGCCCCCGATGATATAATGCCCTGGGACGAGTATTACGGCGAAAGGGTAAAGGAAATACTGCGGCAGTTCGTCTATTACCGCCTTGATTTCAAGGGGGTTGACAAGACGGTTTACTTTATAACCGACAATATGAGCCTGCTTAAAAACAGACCGCAGACTGCCCTCCACGGGGATTTCCGCTCGGGAAACCTTGTCTTTACAAAAAGCGGGGAATACGGGGTTATCGACTTCGACCGCTGGTGCTGGGGCGACCCTTATATGGATTTTCAGTGCATACGCCGCTCCTGCAGCGCTCCCTTTTCGAGAGGGCAGATAAACGGCTATTTCGAGGGCAGTATTCCCGGAGATTTCTTTGCCCTTATGGCGTTTTATACTGCTGTTGAGGCAATACGCTCGGTTTGCCGTGCCTATCCTTACGGAAAGCACGCAATTGACGAGGCGGTAAAGACTGCCGAAAAGACGGTACGGGAGTATAACGGCTTTGAGGGGCTTGTGCCGGTGTGGTACTGATAAAAAATATCCAAAAGGAAAAAAGATATGGAGAACATAATTCTTACAGGTATGCCGGGCTGCGGGAAAAGCACCGTGGGGGTAATACTTGCAAAAACTCTTGGTATGCACTTTGTTGATACCGACCTTATTATACAGACCCAGCAGAAATCCAAGCTTCAGGCTTTGCTGAACGAATACGGCACGGAGCGTTTCCGTGATTTTGAGGAGCAGGCTTTGCTTTCGGTGAAGAATAACTGCGACACGGTTATTGCAACGGGCGGAAGCGCAGTTTTCTGCCAGAAGGGAATGGAGCATTTAAAGAAAAGCGGCTTTTGCGTTTATCTGAAAGTACCCTGTGACGAGCTTACCCGCAGGCTCACAAACATAAAGACAAGAGGAATTGCCGCCGCAAAGGGAATGACAATAGAGGACATTTTTGCTGAGCGCAGCCCCTATTACGAGAAGTATGCGGACCTGACGGTAGACTGCGGCGAGCTTAGCATCGAGGAGATTACGGAGATTATTGCAGAGCATACGGGAGGTATTGATGGATAAGGGCATACAGTACCGCCACGAGATAAAATACCGCATAAACAGCGGCTCCTATCATATTCTGCGGCAGAGAATGAAGGCGGCTTTGCAGCCCGACGGACACGCCGCAGACGGAGTTTACCGCATAACAAGCCTATATTTCGACGATGTTTACCGCTCGGGCTATTACGACAAGATAAACGGAGTTTTAAACCGCAAGAAATACAGAATAAGGGTTTACAATCTGGACAAGACCTACATACGGCTTGAAGAAAAGCGAAAGGACGATAACGTAGGCTACAAGAAGTCTGCGGTTATAACCTACGGTGAGTACGAGCAGATACTTACGGGAGAGCGGGCTTTTCTCGGAGAAGAACGGTTTTCGGGAACTGCGGCGGAGGATTTCTTTGTTTCAGATTCTGCCGCAAGGCTTACTCCCTCGGTTATTGTTGACTACCTGCGGGAGCCGTATATCTGTCGGGCAGGAAATGTGCGGGTTACTTTTGATATGAAGGTAAGCGCAGGAATAAACGGGGTGGATATGTTTGACGAAAGGGTAAGATATTCTCCTGTTTTTCCCGATAATGATATAATTTTGGAGGTAAAGTACGATAATTTTATACCACTGTTCATAGAAGAACTGCTCAGCGGCGTTCCTATGACGCAGGAATCGGTATCAAAGTATGTGCTTTGCAGGGACAAGTTCAATGCAATCAGACGTGGCATCTGACAGCTTACTGCTATATATTTTCAATGGAAAGGAAATTGACGACATGAATTTCAGAGTTTTAAGCATAATTAGCGACACACTTAAGCTTTTTGAGGACAACTTAAGCTTCTCCGCCCTTTCTCCTGCGGGAATGATTGCGGCAATGGTTTCCTCGCTGGTATGCGGAATTATAATCTATCTCGTTTACCGCTTCTGCTATCGCGGGGTTGTTTATAGCGATAATTTCAACATACTTCTTGTAATGATAACCTCGATTACGGGCTTTATTATTATGACAATCAGCTCCAACGTTGTTCTTTCCCTCGGTATGGTTGGTGCGCTTTCTATCGTACGTTTCAGGACTGCAATAAAGGACCCTCTTGATATAGGCTTTCTCTTCTGGTCTATTGCGGCAGGTATCACCGCAGGCGCAGGTCTTTACTTTGTTGCACTTTTCGGTACGGCGATAATTGCAGTTATCTACATAGTTTTCAGCCTGCTCAAAAAGGAAAAGAAGAACTATCTTCTTATTCTCCATTACAGCGAGGCGGCGGAGCAGAACGTTAACGCTGTGCTTGGGGGAATGAAGTACCGCCTTAAGAACAAATCCCAGACGGGGGACGCTATTGAGCTTACTATCGAAATCAAGGTAAAGCACAACGACACAACCCAGCTTTCACGGTTCAAGGGGATTGAGGGAGTCGGCTCGGTTACGCTGCTGGAGTACAGCGGAGAGTATATGAACTAAAAAATGGCTGTTGCAGCATTTGCTGCAACAGCCATTTTAACTGTCTTACTGCGCCTTTCTGCGCTTTGCCTCGTCCTTTGCTCTCAGCTCGTTGTCAAGAATACGCTTTCTCAGTCTTATGGACTTTGGCGTAACCTCAACAAGCTCGTCGTCAGCGATAAATTCAAGGCTTTCCTCAAGGCTTAAATGCTTCGGCGGTACAAGCCTCAACGCCTCGTCGCTGCCGCTGGCACGGGTGTTGGTAAGGTGCTTTTTCTTGCAGACGTTTACGTTAATATCGCTGTTTTTCGGGGAAACGCCTACAATCATACCCTCGTAAACATCAACTCCTGCGTCAATAAACAGAGCTCCTCTGTCCTGTGCATTCCATAAGCCGTAGGCGCAGGCTGTTCCTGTTTCAAATGCCACAAGAGAGCCTGTTGTTCTTACGGGAATATCTCCCATATAAGGCTCGTAGCCTAAAAACAGGGTGTTGAGAACGCCCTCGCCCTTTGTGTCGGTTAAAAATTCGCTCTTGTAGCCGAAAAGTCCTCTTGAAGGGATTTTAAATTCAAGCCTTGTTCTTGAACCTACAGGGTGCATTTCAAGAAGCTCAGCCTTTCTTACGCCCATTTTCTCCATAATTGCGCCCACGCAGTTATCGGGAACGTCGATTACAAGCTTTTCCATAGGCTCGCACTTTACGCCGTCAATCTCCTTGAAAAGAACACGGGGAGTACTTACCGAAAGCTCGTAGCCCTCGCGGCGCATTGTTTCGATAAGGATAGAAAGGTGCATTTCTCCTCGTCCTGCCACATCATAAGCGTCACGCACGTCGCTTTCCCTTACACGCAGGGAAACGTCCTTTAAAAGCTCTCTTTCAAGCCTGTCCCTTATCTGTCTTGAGGTTACGAACTTGCCTTCTCTGCCTGCAAAGGGGCTGTCGTTTACTGCAAAGGTCATTTCAACGGTAGGCTCGCTTATTTTTACGAAGGGCAGGGGTTCGATTGTATCGGGAGCGCAGATTGTCTGACCGATAGTAACGCCCTCGATACCCGAGAAGCAGACAATGTCGCCAACGGAAGCCTCCTGTACGGGGGTTTTTCCAAGACCGTCGAACTGGTAGAGGCTTACAATCTTTGAGCGGAAGGGGGTTATAAGTCCGTGGTAGTCGCAGACAGCAACCTCCTGATTCTGGCGGATAACGCCCCGCTCAACTCTGCCTATTGCAATTCTTCCCACATACTCGTTGTAGTCGATTGAGGAAACGAGAACCTGAAGCGGCCCGTTTTCGTCTCCTTCGGGAGCAGGAATATGCTCCAAAATCATATCGAAAAGGGGGATAAAGTTTTCGCCGGGAACCTCCGGGTCGAGAGAAGCGGTGCCGTTTCTTCCCGAGCAGAAGACAACGGGGCTTTCAAGCTGCTCATCGTCGGCGTCAAGGTCAAGAAGAAGCTCCAAAACCTCGTCAACCACTTCCTTGGGTCTTGCGTCCGGGCGGTCGGTCTTGTTTACAACAACAATTACCTTGTGTCCCAGTTCAAGCGCCTTCTGGAGAACAAAGCGGGTTTGGGGCATTGTGCCCTCGAAGCTGTCCACCAGCAGAAGAACGCCGTTAACCATTTTCAGAATACGCTCAACCTCTCCCGAAAAGTCGGCGTGGCCGGGGGTATCGACTATGTTGATTTTAACGCCGTTGTACATAACGGCTGTATTTTTGGCAAGAATGGTAATGCCCCGCTCACGTTCAAGGGCGTTGTTGTCCATAACTCTTTCCACAACCGCCTGATTTTCACGGTAAACGCCGCCCTGCTTCAGCATTTCGTCCACAAGGGTAGTCTTTCCGTGGTCAACGTGGGCTATAATCGCAATATTTCTTAAATCTTCTCTTTTCAAAAGTCCTGCACTCGCTTTCTCTTTCTTTTAACTATATTATTATACACTTATTTTTCTGCAAAATAAAGAAGATTTTTGAATAATATTAGAATTTTTAGCAGTAGGTTTATTGTCGAAAAGCACTAAATAAGGGCGATAAAGGGCTACTGGCGGATATAGATGCCCTGCTCCTCAATATATTCCTCCATATCCGACTTCATATCCGTTACCCAGTTGTCGTCGTGGGACAGGTCGGGGGTTTCC
>JBJERK010000073.1:0-4673 GCA_051882255.1 Ruminiclostridium sp. | reverse complement strand
GATACTCCATAAAAATGTGCAGAATTTCATCACGCACAACAGGGTCAAGACCTGTTGTGGCCTCGTCCATTATAAGCAGCTCCGCATTGTGGGAAAGGGCGCAGGCTATCTGAAGCTTCATTTTCATACCCTTTGAAAACTCGCCGATTTTCTTGTTCAGCGGAAGTCCGAAGCGCTCTAAATACTGAGTATAAACAGCGTTATCCCAGCGGGGATAAATTCCCTCGAATATACGAGCCATATCCTTTGCATTGAAAACGTCGTGGAAGGGCAGCTCGTCAAAAACCACGGAAATACGTTCCTTGATTTCCTGCTCCTGCTGGAGATAATCAAGTCCCAGCAGCTTTATCTCCCCCTCGTCAATGCTTATAATATTCAGCAGGCTGCGGATTGTGGTGGTTTTGCCTGCGCCGTTCTGACCGATAAAGCCCATAATTGAGCCTTTCGGCACATTAAAGCTGATATTATCCAGCGTAAAGCCGCTGTATCTTTTTGTAACGCCTTTGATTTCTATTGCGTTTTCATAAGAAGCCATGGTTATTCTCCTCCGTTTACAAGGTCCAGCAATTCGTGAAGCTCCTGCATAGTAATCCCTGTCTTTCGTGCTTTTTCGCCCGCCTCCATAAGAAGGGATTCAATCTGCTTAATCTGCTCTTCACGGAAAAGCTCTAAATTCTGTGCCTTCACGAAAGAACCCTTGCCTGTAAAGGATTCGATAAAGCCGTCCCGCTCAAGCTCTTCGTAAGCACGCTTGGTAGTCATAAAGCTGATATGAAGCTCGACAGCAAGATTTCTCATAGACGGAAGCATTTCTCCCTCTTTCAGCTTGCCCTCCAGTATCAGCGACTTTATCTGGTTCACAATCTGTAAATAGATTGCCTCGCCGTTTGCATTGCTGATGTTGATATTCATTTAGTGTACACTCCTTGGGGTTAAATACCTGCAAGCCTTCCGGAAGGCGTGCAAGTATAAATTGTATAAACCCTATGTATACAATTATATCACTTGTGTTACAGTTTGTCAATAGGGTTCAGGAAATATATTTTATGGCAGTCCGTAAGCCCGATATAATGAAAAAGCCTGTCATACTAATAACCGTTTGAACGAAGGAAAAGATTTGCGGAAAGACAGTGCCGAAATCGAGGAAAAGAAACGCAGGCGTACTGTATGTACGTCAAGTTTCTTTGACGACGATAGCGGTGCCGGATTTCGGCAAAGATTTCCTGAGTTTAAATGGTTTTTAGTATCAGACGCTGCTAAGCGCATGGCTTCTGATGGCTTTCTGTTATATTACGGGCTGCGTCATGGCTTTTTCATAACCACAAAACCGCAGCTTTCAAGAGTACGCATATATGTTACAAGCCGGTTATACAGCGGCTCGGCTTCTTCGCCGAACCTTGCCCTTACTTCTTCTGCAATATCGTACACCGTCTTTTTTCCGTCGATACAAAGCCATACAAAATTACCCTGTCCCTGAAGGTCAACCCGTGTAATTCTCGGCTTTTCTGCGATTTTCTGAAAAAGCCTGTTGAAAACGCCTTTGTTTTCGATAAGTATAGTTACCTGTCCGCTTTCGTCCCTTTCGTAGGAAATCCTGTCGCTGTGAACAGGTATAAAATCAAGATAATTCCTTTCTTTTTTCTTAGCCATTTCAGCCCTTCTTCTTTCCTGATTTCAGGCGTACGCCTGCACACCTCGAGAGTATAATGCAGAGTGCAGCAAGCAGCAGGACAGCGCCGATAACGCCTGTATTTATATACCGGGAAATGTCGATTGCCTTGTCAGCGCCCGTAACTGCCAGTACTGCCAGCAGCACTCCCACAAGACCTTCGCCTGCAATCATACCGGAGGAGAAGAGAATACCTGCGTTTACTTCATCATTCCTGCTGTCGCCGGATCTGCACTTGTCTGCAAAAAAGCGGATAATTCCGCCGACCATAATTGCAGATGAAAGCTCAAGAGGGAGATAAAGACCGATTGCAACAGGAAGCACGGGAATACGGAGGACTTCAAATACCAGCGCAATACACACGCCGATGCCCACAAGCTCCCAGGGAAGATTTCCCTCCATAACGCCTTCTGTTACCATCTTCATAAGCGTAGCCTGAGGCGCGGCAAGCTCGGCTGTGCCGAAACCCCATGCAGAGTCAAGAAGAAGGAATACTCCGCCGATAGTAAGGGCGGAAACTCCTGCACCGATAATTTCTCCTATCTGCTGTTTCCCGGGAGTTGCGCCGAGAATAAAGCCTGTTTTGAGGTCCTGGGACGCGTCGCCTGCAACAGCCGCAATAATGCATACCACCGAACAGATTGAAATTGCGCTTACCATGCCTTCGGCGCCTGTTGTGCCTGCTGCCTTTAAGACAAGCGTAAGGATAAGAAGGGTTGCAATAGTCATACCCGATACGGGATTGTTGCTTGCGCCTACAAGTCCCACCATTCTTGAAGAAACGGTTGCAAAGAAGAAGCCGAAAACAACAATCAGCACTGCGCCCAGAAAGGAAACGGGAACAGCCGGGATAAGCCAGAGTGCTGCTGTCAGCACAAGAATGGCAATAAATGTAAATCTGAAGTTAAGGTCACGGTCTGTTCTCAAACCGGATATAACTGCTTTTGAGCTGAGGGATTCAATGGATTTTCTGAAGGTCGAAGCAATAAGGGGAATTAGCTTTATAAGGCTTATAATACCGCTTGCAGCAACAGCTCCTGCACCTATATAACGTATATAATTGCTCCAGATAGCAGAGGCGCCGCTTTGTGCATATATTTCGGCGATAGTTACTTCTCCCGGATAAAGCAGGGTGTCTGCACCAAACGTAACAATAGCGGGGATAAGCACAAACCAGCCCAGCAGACCGCCTGCAAACATATAGGAAGAAATTTTCACGCCGCAGATATAGCCTACGCCCAGAAGTGCAGGATAGGATTCGACGGAAAGCTGGGTTTTAAGCGCCCTGAAGGGGATTGTAATAACGCCGCCCGCTGCCTTAAGACCGTCTATGATGAACTTGACGGCTGCGGAAATTCCCATTCCGATAAATACGCTTTTTGCGGATTTTCCGCCGTTTTCGCCTGCAAGAAGCACTTCGGCGCAGGCTGTTCCCTCGGGGTAGGGCAGAACACCATGTTCCTTTACTATAAGGGCGTTTCTCAGCGGTATCATAAACAGAACGCCGAGAAGTCCTCCGCAGACTGCAATAATCGTAATTGCCGGCATACTTGGCTTATCCGTTACACCCTCCTTTGCCCAGAGGAAAAGTGCGGGGAGCGTAAAAATAGCGCCTGCGGCAACGGATTCGCCGGCGGAACCTATCGTCTGCACCATATTGTTTTCAAGGATTGAGTCCCTTTTCAGAATAACCCGGAGTATTGACATTGAAATTACTGCGGCGGGTATTGAAGCGGACACCGTCATGCCTACACGAAGCCCCAGATATGCATTTGCTGCACCAAATACGATTGCAAGAATCACACCTGTTATAATCGAAGTAACCGTTATTTCAGGAGTTATCCGATCGGCAGGTATGTAGGGTTTAAAATCTCTCCGGCTCATTTAAACTAAACATTCCTTTTTCATTTCCATAAGATATAATTAATGTCTGCTCATTTCGTCCTTTAGGACGAATGAGCCTGACATCAATTAGTGTGTACTCAATAATTATTATAATCATACTTTTAATAAAAATACAACAATTGTCCTGGTGCAGCAAAATAAAAATAAAGCCCGACTTGTAATCGGGCTTTCTGCGTGCCGTGGCACCCGGCTATTCGCTGAGTATCTGTCGGGCTTCAAGTACCACCGCTTTTAATGAATCCAAAACTTTGTCGTTATGCTCCTTGATGAAAGCGATTTTTTCTTCGGTGTTATTCCCCGCCTTTATGTCCTTGCCTGCAAATTCAAGCTCCTTTGCGGCGGCAGACAGGGACTCCGCTCCGATTGTCAATGCAGAGGACTTTAACCCATGCACATATATCGTATAGTTTTTCCAGTCCTCGGCGTCAAGGGATTCGGTTATATTGGCGAGCGTTTCATCATAGCTTTCGGCGAATACTTCCAGCATTTCCCGATACATACTCTCATCATCTGCACAGTACCGCATACCTGTTTTACGGTTGATGCAGGAACCGGCTTCCTTTTTTTCCGCTGCGCCTTCGGGAGGGGAAGCAGGCTTCCCGCTTGTCCCGCTGCTTAGCTTGCTTTCGGGGATATACCTGCGCAGCATCTTTTCAAGGGAATCGCCTTCAATAGGCTTGGACAGATAATCCGCAAAGCCCGCTTTTATGTACTCTGCCTTTGCTCCCACAATAGCGTTTGCGGTCAGTGCAATTACAGGCACGCCGCTGCATTTGTTCTCGCTCTCCTTTAATCTGTGGAGGGTTTCGATTCCGTCCATTTCGGGCATCATGTGGTCAAGAAGGATAATATCAAAGTACTCTTTTGCTGCAATTTCAAGACATTCTTTTCCGCCGGTGCAGGTGGTGACCTGAACCTTAGTCTTTTTCAGAAGCGCCTTAACAACCGCCAGATTCATTTCGTTATCATCAACAACAAGCACTTTTGCATCAGGAGCAACGAAGCTTTCCTTGTATTCCGCCTGATTTTTTGCCACAGAATCAATATGCTGTCTGAAATCGCCCACAGGTCTGTCGTCCCGTATTTCCTGAGGAAGATA
>JBJERK010000072.1:0-4704 GCA_051882255.1 Ruminiclostridium sp. | reverse complement strand
AAGAAACGGATACGCTTTATTCCCTTGATGTTCGGGGCAAGGGATTCCAGCTCCTCGTGATGCAGTAAATACATATCCTTTTCGCCTACGCCCTTGAAGTTATATACTCTCTTAATCTCCATAGGCTCGGTTTCAACCCACTTGCCGTCCTCGATATAGCTTCCCTTTGCGGAAACCTCACGGATATTGATTTCGGGATTGAAGTTGGTTGCAAAGGGGTAGCCGTGGTCGCCGCCGTTGCAGTCAAGTATATCAATATAGTTGATTTCGTCGAACTCGTGCTTCATAGCGTAGGCGGAGAAAACTCCTGTTACGCCGGGGTCGAAGCCGCTGCCTAAAAGGGCGGTAATACCTGCCTTTTCAAAGCGCTCTCTGTACGCCCACTGCCACTTGTACTCAAACTTTGCGGTATCAAGAGGCTCGTAGTTTGCGGTGTCCACATAATGGGTCTTTGTTTCAAGGCAGGCGTCCATTATTGTCAAATCCTGATAGGGCAGCGCAAGGTTAAGCACAACATCCGGCTTGTAGGAATTGATAAGAGCAACAAGCTCCGATACGTTGTCTGCGTTTACCTGAGCTGTTTCTATAAGGGTTTTTGTGGTGGGCTGAAGCTTTTCTTTAAGGGCGTCGCACTTTGATTTTGTGCGGCTTGCAATCATAATACCCTCAAAAACCTGGCTGTTCTGACAGCACTTGTGAATTGCAACGGAAGCAACTCCGCCGCAGCCGATAATCATACATTTTCCCATCTTTGTTATTTCCTTTCTTTATGTCATTTTGTTCAATGCTCTACTTCACGCAAAAGCCGCTCCACATAGTTTGGCAGTGCGAATGCACCCACATGAATATGGGGGTTATAGTAGTCGGTTTCTATTCCGAGAGCCTTCCAGCGCTCCCTGTCAAAATCAATTACGGGGTGATATTTCTTTGAAGCGAAGCCGAAAAGCCAGTGTCCCGACGGATATGTGGGGATATGCGCCTGATAAACTCTGCTTATGGGGAAGCTTTCAACTATGCGTTTGTGGGCACGCTGCATAGCCTCCGCATCGGCGGGATAAAAGGGGCTTTCGTGCTGGTTTACCATTATTCCGTCCTCTTTAAGCGCCTTGAAGCAGCTGCCGTAAAACTCCCTTGTAAAAAGTCCCTCGCCGGGTCCGAAGGGGTCGGTTGAGTCAACGATTATAACGTCGTACTTATTCTCACAGCGGCGGATAAACTTAACTCCGTCCTCGCAGAAGATATGCACCCGTGGGTCGTCAAGGCGGCAGGCGGTAAAGGGAAGATACTGCCTGCTTACGTCAATCACCGTTTCGTCTATCTCAACAAGATCTATATGCTTTACGCTCTTATAGCGGGCGATTTCTCTTACTGCACCACCATCTCCCCCGCCGATAACAAGCACCCGCTCCGGGTTTGGGTGAACCGCAAGGGGAACGTGGGTTATCATCTCGTGGTAGATGAACTCGTCCTTTTCAGTAAGCATCATATACCCTTCAAGGGTAAGAAATCTTCCGAATTCCTCGGAATGAAAAATATCAATCTGCTGAAACTCGCTTTTTCCGCTGTAAAGCTGCTTGTCAACCTTGATTGAAAGCTTTACATTGGGAGTGTGCAGCTCGGAAAACCATAAATCCACAAAAATCCTTCCTTTCCTCAGAAGTTCAGACTATAACGTTAAGACGCTCTATATTTATATCCTCTGTACCCGTCATCTGACAGCCCTTTTCCTTGGCGTACTCGATATACTGAATAATTTCGGGGGTTATAAGCTCGCCCGGGGCTAAAATCGGTATTCCCGGCGGGTAGCACATTACAAACTCGCTGCATACCTTTCCTGCTGTTTCTTTTAGGGGCAGGGAGCGCTTTTCGGCGTAAAAGGCTCTTCTCGGAGTTTCTGCAACTATCGGGTTTATATACTCCTGAGACAGCATACCTGCGCTGCTCTTTCCGTAAACCCGCTTTATCTCAGCAAGTGCGCTTATAAGCCGCTCTATATCCTGCTTCCTGTCGCCTACCGAAATATATGCAAGAATATTTCCTATATCCCCGAATTCAATCTGTATATCGTAATCATCACGGAGAATATCGTAAACCTCAATTCCTGCAAGTCCGATTGAAAGGGTGTGTATTGACAGCTTTGACAGGTCGAAATCGTAGATACTGCTGCCGTTTATAAGTTCCTTTGAAAAGGCGTAGTAGCCGCCGATTGAGTTTATTTCATAGCGGGCGTATTCCGCCATGTGGACGGTTTCCTCGAAAATCTCCCTGCCCTTAAGAGCAAGCCTTTTCCGGGAAATATCAAGACTGCTTAAAAGGAGATAAGAGGCGCTTGTGGTCTGGGTAAGATTTATGACCTGCCGCATATAGTCGGGGTTTACGGCGCTGCCCATAAGGAGAAAGGAACTCTGGGTAAGGCTGCCGCCGGATTTGTGCATACTTACGCTGGCAATATCTGCGCCGCACTCCATAGCGGTTTTCGGGAAGCCGTCGCCGAAGTAGAAGTGTGTGCCGTGGGCTTCGTCCACAAGCACCAGCATACCGTGAGCGTGGGCGATTTCGGTAATTTTCTTAAGGTCTGAGCAGATACCGTAATATGTGGGATTGTTGACTAAAACCGCCTTTGCGTCGGGGTTTTCCTTGATTGCAAGCTCCACCTGCTCAACCGACATACCGAGAGCAATTCCAAGCTGGGGGTTTACGTCCGGGTTGACGTAAACGGGGACTGCGTCACAAAGAATAAGGGAATTTATAGCGCTTCGGTGAACGTTTCGGGGCAGGATAATCTTATCCCCGCTTTTGCAGGCATACATAATCATAGCCTGTACTGCCGAGGTGGTTCCGCCTACCATAAAAAAGGCGTTTGCTGCGCCGAAGGCATCTGCCGCAAGCTCCTCTGCGTCCTTTATCACCGAAACCGGGTGACAGAGATTATCCAGCGGCTTCATTGAGTTTACGTCAACGCTCATACAGCTTTCGCCAAGAAACTCGGTAAGCTCCCTGTTTCCCCTGCCCCGCTTATGCCCCGGAACGTCAAAGGGAACAACCCGCATCTGCTTAAACTTACGGAGCGCTTCAAAAATCGGAGCGTCCTGCTGGGTGTATTTCATCAGTAAACATTCCTTCCGCTGAAAATTTCAATCATTTCCTTTCTCAGCGCCGAGGTTATGTCAAGTCTTACCTTAGGCGGAAGCTCGTCCACGTCGGCGTTGAACAGGTAGTTCTGCAAATTCAGCTCCTTTATGAGCATTTTTGTGTGGAAAATGTTCGCCTGATAAACGTTTATATCTACAGCGTCGTATCTGTGCAGAGTCTTTTCGTCAATGTAGTCCTGTATGGAGGTTATGTTGTGGTCGATAAAAAGCTTATGCCCCTCAATATCCCTTGTAAAGCCTCTTACACGGTAGTCCATTGTGATTATGTCGGAGTCAAAGCTGCCGATAAGGTAATCGAGAGCGGTAAGAGGGGTGATTTTGCCGCAGGTTGCAACGTCTATGTCAACTCTGAATGTTGCAATACTGTTGTCGGGGTGATACTCGGGGTAGGTGTGGACGGTAACGTGGCTTTTGTCAAGGTGCGCTACAACAGCGTCGTTCTTTATGGGCACCATTGTTTCGTCTGCAATAAGGAAGGTGGCGGAAGCGCCCTGGGGGTCGTAGTCCTGCCTTGAAACGCTGAGAACCTGCGCGCCTATCATCTCGGTAAGGTGGGTCATAATATCGGTAATACGGCTGCTGTTGTACTGCTCGTCAATATAGTCGATATAGTTTTTCTGCTCCTTGGGAGTTTTTGCGTAGCAGACATCGTAAATGTTGAAGCTAAGGGATTTTGTAAGGTTGTTGAAGCCGTAAAGCTTTAATTTATTTTCCATTTTCCGCCCTTCCCACAAAACAAAAACGCATAACAGCGTTCATCAACTGTTATGCGCAGAAAAAACCTATTCCGTTGCATTCAGAGGGGTTCAGAGTACAGGTCAACTCTTAAAACCATAGTGCCTCAGATGCGCAGTCAGATTTTTTGTCAGCTTGTGCAGAAATTCCGCAGGCATACTTTATGTATGTCAAGGGATTTCTGTGCAAGATGGCGGAAAATATGCAAGCAGATGGGGCGCTAAGGCGTTAGCCGGTGGTTTTCAGAGGTGACCTCTATAGCAAACATACTTTTACTACTCTTATTGACCGTTTCACAAGTTGATGTGCGGCAGCGCCGCTATTGTTAAGCAAACTTATAAAATGTTATCGATAAAATCGAATCAATAGGCTGTAAATCAGCTGTACCGCTTTCACGGCAAAATGCTATAATGATAGGATAAACCCTCACTTCTGCAATTGTTACTATATTACCATAAAACGACAGGTTTGTCAATGGTATTTTGGTAAAGCGACAAAAAAATATGGGTAAAGGGGCAGGAATTAGCTTACGGGAGCAAAAAACCGCCCGTTTGGCTTTTTGGGGAGCTTTACGGGCGGGGACAAATCGGGAAATCAGCCGAATTATCGGAATAATCCACAAATGTCACTTATTCCTGTTCTTAATCGAAGCCTCAATAAAGCCCGAGAAAAGAGGGTGGGGACGGTTGGGACGGGACTTGAACTCGGGGTGGAACTGAACTGCTACAAACCAGGGGTGAATCTCTTTTGGCAGCTCTACTATCTCCACAAGCTTACCGTCGGGGGATTGTCCTGCAAGAACAAAGCCCTTCTCGGT
>JBJERK010000071.1:0-4709 GCA_051882255.1 Ruminiclostridium sp. | reverse complement strand
TTCTCCGTACTTTTTTGTCAAAGCCAACGACAGCCGCAAATCTTCCAATGGCTTATTTACACATCACGAAAGCAAAAGAGGGACGGCTAAAGCAACTGACATTAACAGCAGTTTTCGTTTGAGTTTCATGTTGATTTCCTTTCCCAAAAAAGGGGGCAAAACGCCCCCTTTCTACATATTCCTTTATCAGCTGAAATAGTCAACGCCGCTCTTGAACAAGGGCTGCTCCTTGATTCCGTCAACGTTTGTGCAGCAGTCTGCGGAGATACGCTCGCTGTGTCCCATTTTTCCGAGAACACGACCGTCGGGGGAGATAATGCCCTCGATTGCATACATAGAGCTGTTGGGGTTAAAGCGTAAATCCATTGTGGGATTGCCTTCAAGGTCAACGTACTGGGTTGCTACCTGTCCGTTTTCGATAAGCTTCCTGATAACCTCCTCCGGAGCCACAAATCTGCCCTCGCCGTGGGAAATCGGGATTGTGTAAATTTCGTCAACCTTACAGTGCATAAGCCAGGGGCTCTTGTCGGTGCAGATTCTTGTGCGGACAAGCTGAGACTGGTGTCTGCCGATTTTGTTGAAGGTGAGGGTAGGACTGTCTGCGGTAAGGGGAACGATTTCACCGCCGGGTACAAGTCCCAGCTTTATGAGAGACTGGAAACCGTTGCAGATACCGAGCATAAGTCCGTCACGCTTGTAGAGCATTTCGTGTACAGCTTCCTTAATCTTCGGATTGCGGAAGAAGGCGTTGATGAACTTACCCGAACCCTCCGGCTCGTCGCCGCCGCTGAAGCCGCCGGGGATAGCGATAATCTGGCTGTTTGCAATAAGCTTTGCGAATGCGTCAACCGATTCCTCCATAGCTAAGGCGTCAAGGTTTCTGATAACGAAGGTTGAAGCCTCGCCGCCGCAGCGGTTGAATGCGTCCGCCATATCGTATTCGCCGTTTGTACCGGGGAATGCGGGGATAATGATTCTGGGCTTTGCAAGCTTGTTTGCGGGAGCGCATACTGTCTTGCAGCCCGCCTTGCAGCTAATCTTTTCGGGTGCAGGATACTCCTTGACGGTATTCTTGAAAATAGGCTCGAGTACTGCGTTCCACTTTTCTTCAAGAGCAGCGCAGTCAACGGTAACATTACCGCTTATAATCTTAAACTCCTCGATAGTTTCGCCGATAAGCTCCATTCCCTCGATTTCTTCGCCTGCTTCGATAACAAATGCACCGTAGCAAAGACCGAAAAGCTGCTCGTCGGACATTTCTTTAAGCTTTGCACCTATGCGGTTGCCGAGAGACATCTTGAATATACCCTCTGCAAGACCGCCGTTTGCAAGAGACCATACGGAAAGAGCCTTGCCTTCGGCGATAGCCTTTTCAACTGCCTTGAATACCTTCTTTACGCTGTCAAATACGGGAAGTCCGTCCTTGTCGTATTCGGGAGCAATGTAGTAAAGCTTGCTGAAGGGGCATTTGAACTCTGCGCTTATAATCTTGTCAGCCTTGGCGGTGGAAACTGCAAAGGAAACGAGTGTGGGCGGAACGTCGATATGCTCAAAAGTACCGCTCATTGAGTCCTTGCCGCCGATTGCTCCGCAGCCCAGCTCAAGCTGAGCCCTGTATGCGCCGAGAAGTGCGCTGAAGGGCTTGCCCCAGCGGGAGGGAGTGCCCTGAGTTCTTTCAAAATATTCCTGGAAGGTAAGCCAGCACTTTTCGCTGCTGCCGCCAGCCGCAACAATTTTAGCAATACTTTCAACTACCGCAAGCATAGCGCCGTGGTAGGGTGACTGAACCGCAACAGCAGGGTTGTAGCCCCAGCCCATAAGGGAAGCGGTCTTTGTTGCTCCGCCCGTTACCGGAATTTTTGCAGCCATAGCCTGAACGGGAGTCTGCTGGGTCTTGCCGGAGAAGGGCATAAGCACGGTTGCAGCGCCTACGGTTGAGTCGAAGCACTGAACAAGAGGTCTCTGAGAGCATACGTTAAGGTCTGAAACAAGCTTTTCCCAGTCCTCTGCGGTGTTCTTTCTGCCTGTGCTGTAGGAAACCTTTGCCTCGGGAACTTCAATTGTTGTATGCTTTTCAGCGCCGTTGGAGTTCAAGAACTCTCTTGAAATATTGCAGATTGTCTTTCCGTTCCAGTTCATCACCAGTCTGGGCTCAGCCTCGACTACTGCCACAGGAGTAGCTTCAAGGTTTTCTTCTCCTGCAAGCTTAATGAACTTTTCAACGTCGTTCTTATCAACGACAACAGCCATTCTTTCCTGAGATTCGGAAATAGCAAGCTCAGTTCCGTCAAGACCGTCGTATTTCTTCGGAACTGCATTAAGGTCGATTGTAAGTCCGTCTGCAAGCTCGCCGATTGCAACGGAAACGCCGCCTGCACCAAAGTCGTTGCAGCGCTTGATAAGAGTGGTTGCCTCTCTCTTTCTGAAAAGTCGCTGAAGCTTTCTTTCTACGGGTGCATTACCCTTCTGAACCTCTGCGCCGCAGGATTCGAGTGATTCAACGCTGTGGGACTTGGAGGAGCCTGTAGCGCCGCCGCAGCCGTCACGTCCTGTCTTGCCGCCGAGAAGAACGATAATGTCGCCGGGTGTGGGGCGTTCGCGTCTTACATGGTCGGCGGGAGCAGCAGCAATAACAGCGCCGATTTCCATTCTCTTTGCCACATAGCCGGGGTGGTAAATCTCTGCAACATGACCTGTTGCAAGACCAATCTGGTTGCCGTAGGAGGAATAGCCTGCGGCAGCGGTTGTTGTGATTTTTCTTGGAGGCAGCTTGCCCTCGATTGTTTCGGAAACGGGAAGAAGCGGGTCGGAAGCGCCTGTTACACGCATAGCCTGATAAACATAGGCTCTGCCCGAGAGAGGATCACGGATTGCGCCGCCGAGACATGTAGCTGCGCCGCCGAAGGGTTCGATTTCGGTGGGGTGGTTATGGGTTTCGTTCTTGAACATAAGGAGCCAGTCCTCGTCCTTACCGTCAACGTCAACTGTAATTCTTACGGAGCAGGCGTTGATTTCCTCGCTTTCGTCGAGGTCTTTCAGTACGCCGTCTGCCTTAAGCTTCTTAGCTGCAAGAGTAGCAATATCCATAAGGCAGATTGGCTTATTGCCTCTGCCAAGCTCCTCTCTGTCAGCTCTGTACTGTTTGTAGGTTTCCGCAACATAGGGCGCTTTAATATCTGCGTCGTCAATGATAGTTCCGAAGGTGGTATGACGGCAGTGGTCGGACCAGTAGGTATCTATCATTCTGATTTCGGTTATGGTGGGGCAGCGGTTCTCGGACTTGAAATAATCCTGACAGAACTTGATGTCGCCCTCGTCCATAGCAAGACCGTACTGCTTTATAAAGTCGGCAAGTCCCTTTTCGTCAAGACCTAAAAAGCCCTCAAGGGTTGCCACCTCGGTAGGAATATCGTACTTTATCTTAAGGGTTTCGTATTCCTCGTAGCCGCATTCCCTTGCTTCAACGCCGTTAATGAGGTAATGTTTTATTTTTGCAAATTCCTCATCGGTGATATTGCCGCTCAGAATATAAATTTTAGCGTACTTTACAAGGGGACGGTCGCCCTGACAGAGCATCTGTATGCACTGGGCTGCGCTGTCTGCTCTCTGGTCGAACTGACCGGGGAGAAATTCAACCGCAAACATTCTCTCGTTCTCCCCGATTTCGGGCAGGGAATAGAAAACCTCGTCAACGGGAGGCTCGGAAAATACTACGGGGATTGAACGCTCGAAGTTCTCTTTTGTAATATCCTCGGCGTCATAACGATTGATAATTCTTACTCCCGTAACGCTCTCCATACGAAGCGCTGTTCTCAGGTCTGCAAGAACTGCGTCCCCGTCAACGGCGTAGCGGGGCTTTTTTTCGACATAAATACGATAAACTGCCATATTGTTGTCCTTTCCTCCATGCTTTTAGCACGGGCTTTTTTCTTTTTTGCAGGCGCAAAATGCCGCAAAATATCAATTTAATTTTATCACAATACAGTATATTTGTCAATGAAAAGTTGATTTTTGGAAAACCTGCGATAAAAAGTCGGATTATGTCTGCGGCTTTAGAGAAAAAGCGAAATTCTGATTGCTGTTTTATGTCATTTATCATAAATTTACTGTATTTTGCACAAAACTCTTGATTTATTCAGGAAAATAATGTATAATATATTATAACTTTATTGACAAGCGTCTTATTTTGCCTTTTGGTAAGAAATAAATTACAGGTTCCGGAGTGATTTTATGTTCAGAAAATTAGTCTGCGCTTTGCTTGCTGTATTTATATTCATATCGTCGGTTCCTGCCGCAAGTATTGAAAGCGAAGCTGCAAGTATAAGCTTTGAGGAGTGTCTTGCTGAGGGCGTTGAGAATTTTGTTGCAAGAATTGATATAAGCCGTTATGTTAAAAAGGGCGGCTGGTCTATGGATGATATAAGGCATAACCTTCTTAATTTTTTTGTTTCGGAGCCCGACTGCTTTTACATAGATAATACCTATTATATATATTACGGAGACGGCAGATATTATGTAGCCTTCAATTACCTTTACTCGGAGGATGAGGTAAGCCGTATGCAGGAGGAAATGGATAAGGCGGCTTTAAAGGCGATCGCAGGGATTGACGACGATATGACCGATGCCCAGAAAGCCCTTATTGTCCACGATTACATTATACTGAACTGCAAATACGACTTTTCGCTCAAAAACTTTTCGGCGTACGACTG
>JBJERK010000070.1:0-4718 GCA_051882255.1 Ruminiclostridium sp. | reverse complement strand
AAGGCGGCTCTCTCTCGGAGTTCGGCGTGAAGTACGACCAGATTGACCTGCTCCCCGACGGACACGTTAATTTCGGGCAGATAGGCGAGCGGGCAAGAGCCTGCAAGGTCGCCTATATCCAGCGCTCCCGTGGCTACAGCCTTCGCCCCTCCCTTACAATCTCCGAAATCAGCGAGATGATAGACGCAGTACGGCTTGTAAATCCGACTGCAATAATAGTGGTTGATAACTGCTACGGCGAGCTTGTGGAAAGGGTTGAGCCTTGTGATGTTGGTGCAGACCTTATAATCGGCTCACTTATCAAAAATCTCGGCGGCGGAATTGCCGAAACAGGCGGCTACATAGCAGGCAAAAAGGAATATATCGAGCTTTGCGCCTACCGCCTTACAACAGTAGGCACAGGCAAGGAGGTTGGATGCAGCCTTAATCAGAACAGAGGTATGTACCTCGGTCTTTTCAACGCTCCCTCAGTGGTTGCCTCCGCAGTAAAAACCGCAACCTTCGCTTCCGCCTTCTTCTCCCTTCTTGGCTTTGAGGCATTCCCGAACTATAACGAATACCGCACGGATATTATTACTGCAATAAAATTAGGCTCAAGAAAAGCTCTTATTGCTTTCTGCGAGGGTATCCAGTCCGGCAGCCCCGTTGACAGCTTCGTAACCCCCGAGCCCTGGGATATGCCCGGCTACGACAGTCAGGTAATTATGGCGGCGGGTGCATTCACAATGGGCGCTTCAATCGAGCTTTCCGCAGACGCACCTCTGCGTGACCCATTTGCAGTATGGCTTCAGGGCGGAATTACCTACGATACGGGAAGAATGGGAATACTTTTAGCAGCGCAAAGGCTGCTTGATAAGGGCATAATTTCACTTCCTGAGAAAGAAGAAGCATAATGAAAAGAATCAGAAGAAAATACGATATTCTCGGCAAGGTGTTTTCGGTTGAGGGCACACCCGTAAAAGCAGGAGTTTTCTCCTGCACCACCGAGGGTAAAACCGCCTATATCCTCAGTGAAACAGGCAGGGGCGAATTTACCGCCGCCGCCGTAATCGGAACAGAAGCGGGAGAAGAAAAGCTTGTGCTTGTTCCCCCGGAGCTTTATGGAAAAGAAGCCTGCTATGAATGCAACATAGTCCACGCCTTAGGCGACCTTTTCGGCGAAACCGACAGGCTTTTCCCCAAGTTCGAGAAAACCTCGGGAGCGGTTATGTTTACCGAAAAGGAGGGTGAGCGGCGCTACCTTCTGATAAAGAACGAAAGCGGTCATATCGGCTTCCCTAAGGGTCACATCGAATACGGCGAAACCGAGCTTATGAACGCAGAGCGGGAGGTTTTCGAGGAAACCGGTCTTCCCTTTTCTCCTGCCGAGGGCTTTCGCCGTGAATATACTTTTACAACCCTTGAAGACACCATAAAGACAGGCGTTTTCTTCCTTTCCCACTACGATTACCGCCCGCCGAAAATCCAGCAGGAGGAAGTGCTTGATGACTGGCTGCTGCCCTACGAAAAGGCGCTGGAGCTTCTGAACTTCCCGCAGGACAGAGAGATTTTACGAGCTGCCGAAGCATTTTTAACCCGATAATCAGCTTCTTATCCCCCTCATGCCCCCGTCAAGCTCCAGCGAAGCCACGTCCCCGCCGATAATTCTGCCCTCGTAAACGATAACGTGGGCTTCGGTGTTTTCGGTATGTTCCCCGTTTACGCTTACAACCGGGTATGTATAAACCGTAGCCTCACAGGAACGGTAGCTGTAAAGGTCGAAGCCCTGCTCCTTCTGAAGCTTGTTGTAGTTTTCGTAAACCTCGCCGAACTCCGAGGGGATTACTATGCTTTTTGTTGCAGGACTTCCTGCTGTGCAGATTTTGTTGTCCGAAAGAAATTTTGCAATATCCTCCTCGCTGTTTGCCGCAGGCTCTCCCTTGCAGGAACACATGCAGGCAAGCAGGGCTGCAATAAGAATAAATACACGAACAGATTTATTACTCATAAACAAAGCTCTCCTTTTATTGCTTTTTAACAAATTTACGGCTCTCTTTTTGCCGCTTGTGAAAGTATATGATATATTTTGAACAAAAAGTATAGGGTCAAGTAAGCAAAGTAAACAAAAATATTTTCGGGCAGTAGCTTTAAGGGGCGAAAAAGCCCGAAAATACACTGATATTTGTTGATAATAACCACAAAAAACAGCGGCGATTTGGTGGGTTTTGTGTGCGTTAGTCATTTTCCATAAAGCATAAAGATAATTTTTAGTAAATTAGGTACTTACATTTTAATTCAATTTTTGATATTATATATTTGTAAAAAAATTACCCTACAGGAGGTCATATAATGGCAAGTTTATCACTCAGAGGCATATATAAGCGCTACCCCGGCGGCGTTGTTGCCGTATCCGATTTCTCCATGAACATCAAGGATAAGGAATTCATTATCCTCGTAGGTCCTTCCGGCTGCGGAAAGTCCACAACACTGCGTATGATTGCAGGTCTTGAAGAAATCTCCGAAGGCGAACTCTTTATCGGCGACAGACTCGTAAACGACGTTGCTCCTAAGGACAGAGATATTGCGATGGTTTTCCAGAACTACGCTCTTTATCCTCATATGACAGTTTTTGAGAACATGGCTTTCGGCTTAAAGCTCAGAAAGGTTCCCAAGGACGAAATCAAGAAGCTTGTTGAAGAAGCTGCTAAGATTCTCGACATCGCTCACCTTCTCGACAGAAAGCCCAAGGCTTTATCCGGTGGTCAGAGACAGCGTGTTGCTTTAGGCCGTGCTATCGTTCGTGATCCTCAGGTATTCTTACTCGACGAGCCTCTCTCAAACCTTGACGCTAAGCTGCGTGCACAGATGAGAACAGAGTTATCCAAGCTCCATAAGAAGCTCGGTACAACATTTATCTACGTAACACATGACCAGATCGAAGCTATGACAATGGGTGACAGAATCGTAGTTATGAAGGACGGTTATATCCAGCAGATTGACTCTCCTCTCAACCTCTACGAAAACCCTGTAAACAAGTTCGTTGCAGGCTTCATCGGCACACCTCAGATGAACTTCATCAACGCTAAGCTCATCATGATGAACGGCAAGTACACAGTAGAATTTGGTTCTGAAGACACCAAGACCTCCAGAGGCAGAAAGTTCTACGTTGAAATCCCCAGCGCTAAGGCTGACGCTGAAACCCTCAACTACTACGTTGACAAGGAAGTTATCCTCGGCGTTCGTCCTGAGAGCATTCACGATGAGGAAATGTTCCTCTCCGCTGCTACAACAGGTATCATCGAAGCTAACGTTGACGTAACAGAAATGATGGGTGCTGAAACATACCTCTACCTCACCTGCGAAGGTATGCCTATCACAGCAAGAGTATCTCCTCGCTGCGCTGCTCGTCCTCAGGATGTTGTTAAGCTCGCTATCGATCCTAACAAGATTCACCTCTTCGACGCTTCCGACGAACACGCAATTCTTTCTTAATTACAAGAAGCATAACAACGCCGTGCCGTTTTCGGCACGGCGTTTTAGCTTGTCAAAAAAGCTATATTTCAGGCTGCCGAGAAGCCGCCAGATGCTAGGAAACCTCATAACGGCTAGGCTTTGTGCCTGCCGTTATGAGGTTGACGACGCAGATGGCGGTTTATCGACAGCCTGGAAAGGAGATTTTTATGGTTGATATTCAGTCTGTTAAAGCCGAATTTACAGAAATTTACACAGAAAATATAAAGCGTGAGGGCGCAGACAAGCTTCTCGACTACCTTACCAACAAGTGCGATTTCTTTACCGCCCCTGCCAGCACCCGCTATCACAGCGCCTTTGAAGGTGGACTCGCCCAGCACTCCGTAAATGTGTACCGCTGTCTTAAGGACTACCTTGAACGTCCGAGGGTTAAGGAAGTCTATAAGCTTGATAAGTATACCGACGAGCAGATTGCAATTGTTGCCCTGCTTCACGACATGTGCAAAATCGACTGCTACAAGGTTGACTACCGCAACGCAAAAAACGAGCAGGGACAGTGGGAAAAGGTGCCCTACTTTAAGATGGAGGACTCCCTTCCCTACGGTCACGGCGAAAAGTCCGTCTATATGATAAGCGGCTTTATGCGGCTTTCCCGTGAGGAAGCTATGGCTATCCGCTGGCACATGGGCTTTTCGGGAACGGAGGACAACAACCTCGTTGGCAGAGCCCTTGAAGCCTTCCCTCTTGCATTTGCCCTTGCAACCGCCGATATGGAGGCTTCTTATTTTCTGGAATAAGCAGCAGCCCGGTTTTGTGTGAGAGAAAAGAGATAAAAGAGACTTTCAGCCCTTTTGTAAAAGGGCTGGCGGAAAACTTTCAGACGCTTCGCGCAAAGCGGGCGGGTCGGCAAACAACGGCGGACATAAGATAAAACTCGTTATTTTTTCATTCTGCAATCTCCACCACAACATAACAGCCATCTACGCTCAGATGTGAAATAAATCTGCACTACAACTGTGAATGTGCACCAATTCTCCCCCGCAAAAACTCAGCATTAATCAAGCTTCAATGGGGTGGAGCGCCCTCGCGCTCCCGCCGGGGTGAAGGGGGCGGCGTTAGCCCCCTTCAAAAATCTTTTTTTCTCTTTTCTCTCTTCTCTCTTATACCATTATAATATATACCGCACACCATAACACTTGAACAAAAAACGACAGGGAAATTTGGTGAAAACGTTTATTTAAAGCTAACTTGCAAAAAACGGTTGCAAT
>JBJERK010000069.1:0-21128 GCA_051882255.1 Ruminiclostridium sp. | reverse complement strand
TATATACGCCCTGACTGTTTTCGGAGAGCACGTTTATAATCCTCTCGCGGCTTGAGAGCTTAATCTCGCTGCGCCGCTTAAGACGGACTGCATTAATAAGATAAAAAGCAACGCACACAAGGATTATCAGCAGGTTAACCCCGACGGCAATCCACTGCACCTGCTGCATATATTCCATTCTGCCGCCTGAAATAGCGGAGCGCTCGACCATGAGCATAAGACTCCAGTCGTCGATTTCAAGGGGCTTGAAGCTGAGAGCGTATGAGTAGCTGTCGTCGATAACATATACGGCGCCGGTCTGACCTGAATTTACAGCCTCCTTAAGGGAGTCAATATCGGTAATTTCAGGATTTCCCTCAAAGCTCATTCCTTTAAGGAACCGGTAAAAGAAATAATTCTGCGGATGGTCGGAGGGGAGAGCGCCCTTCGTTCTGAACAGGGTCTCGCCTGCGCCGTTTACCACATAGGCTATTCCTCTGCCGCCGTAGGTCTGAAGCTCAAGCACCTCAAGGAAGGTGTCAAGCTTGTATTCCATAAGCAGTATCCTGTACCCCTGTTCCGTTACGGGGCTTTCCAGCAGTACCGCAAAATCCAGCAGGTCGCCGCCTGTTTCCTCCTGACGAAGGCGGCAGAGAGGAGCCCCGCCGTTAAACAGCGCCAGCATCTTCCTGTCCAGCTGCCACTGTCCCTCGCTTCCGTAGGCGTCGATATACTGCTCGTTATCGGCGATAAGATATACGTTTATAGCTTCGGAATTTGTCTGGAGCAGGGAGATCTTCTTTGCGGCGTCCTCCTTTGAGTAAAAGCTGAAATCAGCAAGGCTCTGACCCTCTATGTCCAGAATTGTCAGTACGTCCTCAATACGGTTGGAGAAGCTGTATTCCAGCTGCTCGGTGTTTTCAACTATATGGGAAAGGGCTTCATTATCCGCTGTTGCGCTTACCCGCCCCACAAGATAATTTACAAGAAGCCATGAAGACAGCAGGGAAAAAATAATCAAAACAATCATAATTGTTCTGTTGTGTCGGATTTGTTTTTCCATCTGCTTCCTCCGTTGTTAATGCTTTTATTCCGTTTTCCAGTTAAGCTTTGTTGTAAGCTCGGGTCGCTTTACGGTGTTTTCGTGTTCGCCAAGCCATTTTCTGAAATGGTCAAGCCATTCGCCCTCAAAAATCTGTTCGTCCTCGGGGCGGATAAGGGTAAGCTCGCCGTTCTCTGCTCCGAAAAGCTTGTCGCTCATAAAAGCAACCTTATATGTTCCGTCAGGGTCTAAAGCCGTACCGTCTGGAAGCCTACAGCTTATAAGCCGCTTTCCGGCAGGCATCCATGGGGCAAATTCAACGGTAAGCCCCGAAGCCACATAGTACCAGCGGTCGGAGTTGCCTACCGTACCGTCCATTCCGTTAAGGCAGTCCATTATCTGCCTGCCCGTAAGAGTTCCTGCTGCAAGCCCCTCTCCCTCGGCGCTGGTTCTGTCGGGGGCAAGATTATTAGATTCGGCGGTGGTGATTGTGCCGCCGAATAAGCGGCAGTTAGCGCCCTGGTCGCCAAGATTTACATACACAAGCCCTATATCAGCGCCTGTAACGTCACGGTAAATCTGACCCATTAAAAGCTGGGTTTCAAGCTTGGTAAGGGTTTCCTCGCAGGAGCCTATTTCCTCGGGAACAGCAAAAATAGTGCCGTCAAGCCACTTGTCCCGGGCTTCATCGCACCTTCTGAACCACTCCTCAACTGAAATTTCTCCCTTCAGCATTTCCCTTGCGGAGCCGTTCAGCTCGGTTTCCGCCCATGTGTAGAAGTCGGTTATGATACGGCCTTCCTTTATGGTTTTCTGTATTGCAGCATTATAGCTGTTCACGCCGGGCTCAACGCCCTTTATATTGGAAACAAGTACGTTTGCCTCGCCGAAGAGCTTCTCCTGAGCCTCGGGGCTGCATATAAAGGACATTATATCAAGAAGCAGCTTCTTTCTCTCAGGGCTTACCTCGGCGGAGGCTTTGCTTATGCCCATATAGTAGGTAGGCATTGAGTAGAGATAGTCGCTTCCCTCCTCGTCTCCTGCGTAAATCGGCATAATTGCATATTCATGATCGCTGCTTGTAACAGCGTCGTTTACAAAGGTATTAAGAGGTCCGAATATCATAACGGTTGAGTGGGAGTTACAAAGCATAGGCAGGCGGAAGCGGGGCATATAGTCCCAGTCCTCATAGCGGATAACTCCGTCCTTAAGCAGCCGCTTCATTATTTCTGCAAAGGGCTCCATGTGTCCCGCCATAGAAGCTTCGCCGTTCTGGTAGGCAATAAGCCATTCAAGGTTATCCTTTCCTGCGAAAACCTCATTGTAGGCAAAGGGGTAAAAGAGGCTTCTGAAGGCGTCGTTAAACTTAAGGGAGGGACGAATTGCCCGTACGGGAACCTCCTTCTTTTCTCCGTCAACCTCTTCAATTACCGTCAGACCCGAATTATCAATGGTATGTATAAGCTCTATGAACTCGGAGTAGCTTTCAGGCGCTTTCCAGCCGTTTTCATCAAGCACGGTCTTGTCATAGATAATTCCGTACATATTTGCAGGACCCGGCAGGAAGTAAAGCCCGCCGTCGGAATTAACGCAGGTATCAAGAGAGGTAAGGTAGAAGTTGTTTATGAACTCCTCCCCCGTAAGGTCAAGGTAATATTCCGCGGCAACATCGGGCTTTGTGTTGATGCTGCGGCTGAAAATAATATCGCACTCTGTTCCGTTTTCCAGACTTCGCTTAAGCAGGGCGGTTGAGTCGCTTGCTCCGTCATGCAGCATAACAACGTCAACATTCGGGAACTGCTCCTCTATACCCTTTTCTATTTCCTGGGTAATATCAAGCCCGTATTCGTAATGGATTGTAACAAGCTCCTTGTCCTGAGCTACGGGCGTAAGAGAGAGAATCTCGTTTTCCGCCGCGCCCTTGGGCAGCTTGTCCGATTGACCGCAGCCGCCGAGAGTAACCACTGCCGCAAGCAGAATACCTGCCGTTCTTCTGATTTTCATAGCTGTTTTCCTTTCTTTTACAGAATTCTGCTGTTTTTATATTTGTAAATATCTGTTGTATTATATCATATCCAACCATAAAAAGCAATAAATGGAAGGGTCTGATATGCCAATCATAGGGAAAATCAGCACTGTGCACAAATTAGACGCAATTGCGACTTTTTACGACAGAAGGCGACACTGAGATGACAAATTAAGACATATTCCGATATGATTTCAAGAAAACCGGCTGTCCGAAAAGAAAGCTCCCTGCAAAAAGGGAGCAAATAAATTATTTTCGTAAATCCGTTTTCCGTACCCTGTCTCTTAGGGGCAGTACGAAGGAGGGGGAAACCGAAAGCTCGTCGATTCCCATTCGCAGAAAGGTTTCCGTAAGGGAGGTATCCGCCGCAAGCTCCCCGCAAATTCCTATCCATTTGCCATTTGCATGGGCGTTACGGGCGCTTATTTCGATAAGGCGGAGAATTGCTTCGTGATGGGTATCGCAGAACTGCTCCACCTGCGGGTTCTGCCTGTCGCAGGCAAGAGTGTACTGGGTAAGGTCGTTGGTGCCTACGCTGAAAAAGTCCACAAGAGGCGCAAGCTTATCGCTTATGACAGCGGCGGCGGGAGTTTCTATCATTATACCGATTTCGATTTTGTCCGAAAACTCAATGCCGCTTTCCTTTAGTTCAGATTTTACCCTTTCGCACATCTCAAGCGCCTGCTCTACCTCGGAAACGCTTGTTATCATGGGAAACATTATGCCAAGATTTCCGTAAACAGAGGCTCTGAAAAGGGCACGCAGCTGCGTCCTGAAAATTTCGGGGCGGGTAAGGCAAATTCTTATTGCACGGTATCCAAGAGCAGGATTTTCCTCTTTTTGCAGGTTGAAATAGTCCGCCTGCTTATCTGCGCCTATATCAAGAGTACGGATAATGACCTTCTTACCCGCCATACTTTCAAGCACCCGCTTGTAGGCGATAAACTGCTGTTCCTCGGTGGGGTAGTCCCTGTTTTCAAGGTACAGGAACTCACTTCTGAACAGTCCTACTCCGTCTGCGTCGTTAAGCAGTACTGCGCCGATATTGTCAATGCTTCCTATGTTGGTGTAGATTTTGATTTTTGTGCCGTCAAGGGTTATATTCTCCTTGCCCTTAAGCTCCTGTAAAAGCCGCTTTTTATTTATGTCCTCTTCCTGCTTTTTAAGCATCCGCTCTTTCGTTTCATTATCGGGATTTACGAAAATTTCTCCCGTAAAGCCGTCAACAATAGCTTCGTCGCCGTTTTTTACTGCTGCAATAAAATCCTCTCCAACGCCTATTACGGCGGGGATATTCATATTGCGGGCAAGTATTGCGGTGTGGGAATTTGAGGAGCCGTGGGCGGTTACAAAGGCAAGCACCTTGTCCTTATCAAGGGAAACGGTTTCGCTCGGAGCAAGGTCATCAGCGCAGATTATCATTCTGTCCCTTTCCTCCGTAAGCCCCGAAGCTTTTCCGCTGAGGTTTGCTATAATTCGGTTTGAAATATCCTTTACGTCGGCGGCTCTTGCCTGCATATATGCGTCGTCCATGGCAGCGAACATTTCAGCAAAATTGTCCGCCGTAACCGCAACAGCGTATTCGGCGTTTACCTGCTGGGTTTCGATAATATTACGGATTGAGTCGTTATAGTCCTCGTCCTCAAGCATCATACGGTGGATTTCGAAAATTGCGGCGTTGGTTTCGCCAACCTCCTTAACCGCCTTTTCGTATATTGCAGTAAGCTGCCGGGAGGCTTCCTTTTCAGCCGCCTCTACCCTTGCGATTTCCGCCTTTACGTCCCCGACGCGCACCCTTGAAACAAGGGCGTCGTTCTTGCTGAAAATGGATATTCTGCCTATTGCAACTGCGCCGTAAACGCCCTTTCCAACGTATTTCTTCATACCTGCTGCTCCTTTATCAGAGATTTTCAGAGAAGAAGCTCTCCATTTCCGCCGCCGCCCGTTCCTCGTCTGCGCCCTCTACTGTTACCGTAACCGTATCTCCGCATTTTACTCCAAGCCCCATAACGGCGATAAGCTTTGCTGCGTTCGCAGTCTTTCCGCCCTTGTCAAGCATAACCCTGCTTTCAAATTCCTTTGCCTTTTTTGCAAGCATTCCTGCGGGTCTTGCGTGGATTCCGATTTCGTCTTTTATAGTATAGGTAAATTTTTTCATATATTGTTCTCCTTTTTCTACTCTGAAATCAGGCTGTCGATAAACCACCATCTGCGTCGTCAACCACATAACGGCAGGCACAAAGCCTAGCCGTTATGTGGTTTCCTAGCATCTGGCGGCTTCTCGGCAGCCTTACAATTGACTTTTTTACCAGCTTTCAGCTTGTAGTAAACAATGATGTATACTATAATATCCGCCGCAATTCCTGATTTATACCCTTTGGGGCAATAGATTAATGCAAAGTTTCATTTCCGCAATTGACGAAACAAAATTTATGTGCTATACTTTCTTGTAAAAAGATACTGGAGAGGGTAAAAAATGTACAGGATTTTCATAATCGAGGACTAGGAGGCTATCGCTTCTGCTATAAAAAATCATCTTGAAAAATGGGGCTTTGAGGTTAAATGCGCCGAGAATTTCAAGCAGATAACCGAAGAGTTTTCCGCCTTCTCGCCCCAGCTTGTGCTTATGGATATAGGGCTTCCCTTTTACAACGGCTTTTACTGGTGCGGGGAAATACGCCGCATTTCAAAGGTGCCCGTTGTGTTCCTATCCTCCGCCGCCGATAATATGAATATCGTTATGGCTATGAATATGGGCGGGGACGATTTTATCCCGAAACCCTTTGATATGTCGGTGCTTATGGCGAAAATTCAGGCAATTCTCCGCCGCTCCTACGATTTTGCAGGCTCGGCGGTAATTATTCAGCACAAGGGCGCAATTCTCAATATCTCCGACGCCTCCCTTACATATAAGAACGAAAAAATTGAGCTTACGAAGAACGAGTACCGTATTCTGCTTACTCTGCTTGAAAACAAGGGCAAGGTTGTAAGCAGAGAGCTTCTTATGGACAGGCTCTGGGAAACGGACAGCTTTGTGGACGAAAATACACTTTCTGTGAATGTTTCAAGGCTTCGCAAAAAGCTTGAAGCCTCGGGGCTTCCGGGCTTTATACGTACAAAATCGGGACTGGGGTACATTGTGGAGTAATTTATGCTTTTATCTTATCTTAAGGCTCATATCGGGAGCGTTATTCTATGGGCTGTAATCTGCGTAATTTTCGGGGTTGTTTTTGCTCTTTTTTCCCTTCCTTTTTATGCAGTAATTTATGCGGCGGCAGTAAGCCTGTTTTTCGGGGCAATATTTCTTGCTGTCGACTTTTACCGCTATCGGAAAAGACGGCTTACCTTGCAGAAATTACGGGAGGAAATAACCCTTACCGCCGATAATCTGCCCCTGCCCCAAAAAGGAATACAGGAGGATTACGACGCACTGGTAAGGCTGCTTTTTGACAGGCTTAAGTCGGCGGAAAACGAGAATGCCGCAAGGCTTTCGGATATGACCGACTACTATACTATGTGGGTGCATCAGATTAAAACCCCGATTGCAGCTATGCAGCTTATTCTCCGTGAGGGGGACAGCCCCGAATATCGGGAGCTTACGGAAAATCTGCGGCGGATTGAGCAGTACGCAGATATGGTGCTTTGCTATCTGCGGCTGGACTCGGACTCAACGGATTTTGTTTTTAAGGAATACGTCCTTGATGATATTATAAGGCAGGCTGTCCGTAAATTTTCCTCTCAATTCATCCGTAAGCCATTAAAGCTTATATATGAGCCTATCGGGAAAACTGTGGTTACAGACGAGAAGTGGCTGCTTTTCGTAATCGAGCAGGTTATATCAAATGCGGTAAAATATACGCCCTCTGGTGAGATTGAGATTTACTTCGAAAACCCCCTTACCCTTTGCATAATGGATACAGGAATAGGGATTGCAGCGGAAGATATACCCCGCATTTTTGAGAAGGGCTATACGGGCTGCAACGGCAGACTGGACAAAAAGGCAAGCGGGATAGGGCTGTATCTCTGCAAGCGTATCTGCCGTAAGCTGGGGCATGATATTACGGCGGAAAGCGGAGAAAAAGGGACTACTATAAGAATAAGCCTTGAACAGAAAAAACCGGAGATTGAGTAAAAGCTTTCAGAAATGTAAGAATTACAAGGAAAATGTAAGCCGTATCAATGGCGGGCATTTTCCTTTTCTGTTATACTGTTAGTATCATATACAGAAAGGACAAAAGAAAATGCCTGTACTTGAAGTAACAAACGTAAAAAAGACATACACCCAGCGAATAGGCGGTAACAAGGTTGAAGCCCTTAAAAACGTAAGCTTTACCGCTGAAAAGGGAGAGTATATCGCTATTATGGGAGAAAGCGGCTCGGGAAAGACAACCCTGCTTAATATCCTTGCGGCGCTGGATAAGCCAACGGGAGGAAGCCTTATTCTTGACGGAGCAGACCTGTCAAAAATAAAGGACAAGGACGCCGCCGCTTTCAGAAGAAGCAACTTAGGCTTCGTTTTTCAGGAATTCAATCTGCTTGATACCCTTACCGTAAGGGATAATATCCTGCTTCCCCTGGTACTTGCGGGAACGCCATACAAAGAGATGTCACAGCGGATAGGACCTGTGGCGCTGAAGCTTGGAATCGGGGCAATTCTCGATAAATACCCCTACGAAATATCGGGCGGTCAGAAGCAGCGAACCGCTGCCGCAAGAGCAATTATCACTAATCCGAAAATGCTGCTTGCAGACGAGCCGACAGGCGCTCTTGACTCAAAATCCTCCGACGAGCTTTTAGAGGTTTTCGCAAGGCTTAACGCCGAGGGTCAGACAATTCTTATGGTAACCCACTCGGTTAAGGCGGCAAGCCACGCAGGCAGAGTGCTTTTCATAAAGGACGGAGAGGTATTCCACCAGCTTTACAGAGGAAACAGCAGCAACGAAGAGCTTTACAAGCGGATTTCCGATACCCTTACCCTTATAGCTTCGGGAGGGGATTTAAAATGACTTCCTTACTATATCCCCGTCTTGCGGTTACGGGAATAATGAAAAACCGCCGCACATACCTGCCCTATATTCTTACCTGCTCGGGAATGGTGATGATGTATTATATCATTTCCTTTCTGTCGGTAAGCGGCTTTGTCCGTGAAATGAAGGGCGGGGATATTATGCAGGCTTATCTTGGCCTCGGCTGCGGGGTTATGGTTATTTTCTCCGCAATTTTCCTGTTCTACACAAACTCCTTTCTTATCCGCCGCAGGAAAACAGAGTTCGGGCTTTATAATATTCTCGGAATGGGTAAACGCAATATCGCCCTTATACTTATGTGGGAAACGGTTTTTATCTATCTTTTCTCTCTTGTTGCAGGTCTTAGCTGCGGGGTACTTTTTTCTAAGCTGGCGGAGCTTCTGCTGGCGAAAATGCTGAACAGCGGGGCTTCGGCGGTATTCAGCATAGAGTATTCCTCAATGCTCTGGGCGGCGATTTACTTTGCGATTATTTTCCTGCTTATAATGCTGAACTCTTTGCGGCAGATAAGCCTTTCAAAACCCGTAGAGCTTATGAAAAGCGAAAATTTCGGAGAAAAGCCGCCTAAGGCTAATTATTTTCTTGCAGTAATCGGCGTTTTCCTGCTGGGGCTTGCCTACTATATCGCTCTGTTTACCGAAGACCCGACGGCTGCGCTTTTACTCTTCTTTGTGGCAGTAATTCTTGTAATTATTGCAACCTATCTGCTTTTCATTTCAGGCTCGGTAGCCCTTTGCAGGCTCCTGCAAAAAAACAAGAAATACTACTATAAGACAAACCACTTCATCTCCGTTTCACAAATGGCTTACCGCATGAAACGAAACGGCGCGGGACTTGCTTCAATCTGCATACTGTCCACTATGGTGCTTGTTACCCTGTCCTCCACAACCTGCCTTTATATCGGCGAGGAGGATATGCTGAAGGGCAGATATATGAGAAATGTGGCGGTGGACAACTACACTATTGACCAAGATGTGGCGGAGGTTACAAAAAGTACCGTAAACAGCATACTGCAAAAATACGGAGAAAAGGCGGAAAATATCCTTACCTTCCGCTATCTTGATATTTCCGGCGGTTTTAAGGACAATACAGTTACCCTTGATTCAAGGAATGCACAGGAGCTTTTAGGAAGCGGCGAATACGAGGTTCGGGAGCTTTTTATAATACCGGTTTCCGACTATAACAGGATTTCGGGAAAAAGCATTGAGCTTAAGGAAAACGAGGCGGCGCTGTTTGCCGTCGGCAAGGACTTTCCCTTTGACAGCATTGACATCAAGGAATACGGAACGCTTGATATTATCGAAAGAATTGATGACTTTTTCGACATAAGAAGCGCAAATATGCAGGTGATTCCTGCGGGTTATCTGTTTGTGCAGAACGAGGAAATTCTTTTAAAGCTGGACGAAATACAGAACGAAATCTACGAAAACAGGTATTCCCTGCTCCATAACTACTACGGCTTTGATTTGAGCTGTGACGAGGAAAAGCAGGCGGAAATAGGCACGGAAATTCAGAAAAGCATTTTATCCCTGCGTGACCAGTCGGGAAATATTTACTCAGTTAAAATAGAATGTGCCGCTAAGGACAAGGCGGAGTTTTACACCCTTTACGGCGGGCTTTTCTTCCTTGGAATTCTGCTCGGCACGGTATTTATCTGCGCCGCCGCCCTTATTATGTACTACAAGCAGATTTCCGAGGGCTACGAGGACAAGGCGAAGTTTGAGATACTGCAAAAGGTAGGAATGACTAAGGAGGAAATCCGCAAAAGCATTAATTCTCAGGTGCTTACGGTATTTTTCGCTCCACTTATTGCCGCAGGAGTTCACATGGCGTTTGCTTTCGGTATAATCTCGAAGATGCTGGCGCTGTTCGGGCTTACGGACAGCGGACTGTTTGCAGTAGTTGCGATTTGCTGCTTCCTGCTGTTCGGTCTGCTGTATGCGGCGGTTTATATTATAACCTCAAAGAGGTATTATAAAATTGTCAGCGGTAAAGAGTAATCCTACTGCATACAAAAAGTCACTCCCGAAAAGAGAGTGACTTTTTTCTATTCGAAAATGAAATTACTTGCCAAGAACCGCCTTTGTAACAGCAACAATATTTTCTGCGCAAAGACCGAACTCCTTAAGAAGAGCCGCCGCAGGACCGGAATGTCCGAAGCAGTCCTTTACGCCGATTTTAATAACGGGAACAGGGCATTCCTCGGTAACAACGTTTGCAACAGCAGAGCCAAGTCCGCCGATTACGCTGTGTTCCTCAACGGTAACGATTTTTCCTGTTTCTCGTGCCGCCTTTGCGATAATCTCGCGGTCGATAGGCTTGATGGTGTGGATATTGATAATTCTTGCGTCAATTCCCTGCTCAGCAAGCGCCTTTCCTGCCTCGATTGCTTCTGCAACCATAAGACCGGTAGCCACGATTGTGATGTCCTTGCCGTCCTTAAGCTGTATTCCCTTTCCTACCTCAAACTTGTAGGTTGCAGGGTCGTTGAATACCGGAACTGCAAGACGTCCGAAGCGCATATATGTGGGGCCTACAAAGTCAGCCATAGCAAGCACAGCCGCCTTTGCCTCAACGTCGTCTGCGGGGTTTATAACCGTCATATTTGGAAGGGCGGTCATAAGGGCAATATCCTCGTTGCACTGGTGGGAAGCGCCGTCCTCGCCTACGGAAATACCTGCGTGGGTTGCGCCGATTTTTACGTTAAGATTGGGGTAGCAGATGCTGTTTCTGACGATTTCAAAGGCTCTGCCTGCTGCGAACATAGCAAAGGAGCTTGCAAAAACAAGCTTTCCTGTGGTAGCGATACCTGCCGCAACACCCATCATATTAGCCTCTGCAATACCGCAGTCGAAATGCTTGTCGGGGTATGCCTTCTTGAAAATTCCTGTTTTGGTTGCCGCCGCAAGGTCGGCGTCTAAAACTACAAGGTCGGGGCGCTTTTCCGCTAAAAGTACAAGTCCCTCGCCGTAGCTTTCACGGGTTGCTTTCTTATCCATAAATCTATTCCTTTCTCTGTCGATTACTTTTCAAGCTCTTCAAGGTGCGCCTTAAGCTCGCTCATGGCGATGTTGTACTGCTCCTCGTTGGGGGCTGTGCCGTGCCATGCAACATTGTTTTCCATGTAGGAAACGCCCTTGCCCTTAACGGTTTTCTGAATTATTACAGTAGGCTGGTTTGCAACGGTTTCTGCCTCGTTGAACGCCTTTTCAATTGCGTCAAAGTCGTGACCGTCGATTGAGATAACGTGCCAGCCGAATGCGGCGAACTTTTCGTCGATAGGATAGGGATTCATAACCTGTGTAATAGGTCCGTCAATCTGGAGGTTGTTGTTGTCAACAACGAAAACAAGATTGTCAAGCTGATAATGAGCCGCAAACATAGCCGCTTCCCAGACCTGACCCTCTTCGATTTCTCCGTCGCCGAGGATTGCGTAAACCTTGTAGGTGTCGTTGGTAATCTTTCCGGAAAGAGCCATACCGCAGGCAGCGGAAACGCCCTGACCCAAAGAGCCTGTACTCATATCAACTCCGGGAATTTTTCCGAGAACGGGGTGTCCCTGAAGTCTTGAGCCGATTTTTCTGAGGGTCTTAAGCTCCTCAACAGGGAAAAATCCACGGTGAGCAAGAACGGAATAGAGGGCAGGAGCTGTGTGTCCCTTGGAGAGAACGAGCCTGTCCCTGTCAGCCATTAAGGGTTCCTCGGGGTTAACGTTCATTCTTGCCATGTACAGATAGGTGAGGGTGTCGGCTACCGAAAGGGAGCCGCCGGGGTGTCCTGCCTTAGCATTATAAACCCCCTCAATAATGCCCATTCTGACCTTGGTTGCAGTTATTTCCAACTGCTTTTTAAGTGTTGCGTCCATAAAACCTTTCCTTTCCTTATCCGCTGTGAGCGGCGTTTTTGATATGCTTAAATATGCTTTAGATACTCAATTATTTGAGACATTGGTGCGCTGTTGTTATCGCCTACAATAAGCTTTGCGGCTTTTTTTACCTCTTCTTGTGCATTAGCTACTGCCACGCCTAAATCAGCGGTGCGTACCATTTCATAATCGTTGCCGAAATCTCCTGCCGCAACCGTGAAAAAATCCGTTCTTCCCGTAAGCTCCAGCATTTTCTTGTAGCCCGAGCCCTTGCTTACTCCTTTTGGCAGCATTTCATAGTACATGGGCGAAGAATGTACCCAGTTCACTCCCTCGTTGCAGCTATGCTTTGTAAACTCGATTATCCTGCCGATTTTTTCAGGCGGATAAGCGATAAGTACCTTAAGCCAGCCGCCTTTCGGTACGCTGTCAATGTCGCAGTAAACAGGAGTAAGGCTTTCAATAGCCATGTGCTCCTCCACCGTCTGATTGTCGGCGGTAACGTAAACCTTTTTTTCGTGGAGAATTTCAATTCCTATATCGGGGAACTCCTTGTGCAGCGTTTTCAGATATGAAACCGAGCAGTCGGGCATATCGCTGTGCCACAAAAAGCGCTCCTGCCGGAAATCATAAACCGCTGCGCCGTTGAAAATAACGCAGGGAACGTCTATTTTAAGCCGCCTGATAACCTTTTCCGCCATAGCGTAGCCTCTGCCGGTAGCAACGGTAAAAATCCCGCCTCCCCTGCGAAACTCCTCTATTGCAGTCAGATCCTTTTCGGCAATCTGCTTTTTATCATCAAGCAAAGTGCCGTCAAGGTCGGACATAATTATAACCTTGCTGAAATCCATAATCAATCTTTTCCGTTTGAGATATTTTTAAGAAATTTAGTGAAATAATCGGGAAGCGGGCTGGAAAACTCAAGATACTGGCCTGTAATCGGGTGTATAAAGCCTATTTTCCGAGCGTGCAGGCACTGCCCGCAAAGCCACTTCGGCTTTCCGTTTCCGTAAACCTCGTCCCCCGCAACGCTGTGGCCGATATACGCCATGTGCACTCTAATCTGGTGAGTTCTGCCTGTTTCGAGCCGTAAGCGCAGGTGGGTGTAATTGCCGAAATTTCTTAAAACGAAGTAATGGGTGACTGCTTCACGGCTGTTTTCGGTGGTAACGCACATCTTCTTGCGGTCGGTTTTGTGCCGCCCGATAGGAGCGTTTACCATTCCGTCCTCTTTTATTGAGCCGCAGACCACCGCCTCGTACTCACGGGTAAAGCTGTGCTCCTTTATCTGCGCCGCAAGTCCGTTGTGGGCGGCGTCGCTTTTTGCCACGATAAGAAGCCCGCTGGTGTCCTTGTCTATGCGGTGGACAATTCCGGGGCGGATTTCACCGTTAATTCCCGAAAGGCTGTCCTTGCAGTGATACATAAGCGCATTCACCAGCGTTCCCGAGTAATGCCCCGGCGCAGGGTGAACCACCATACCTTTGGGCTTGTTCACCACAAGCAGATGCTCGTCCTCGTAGACTATATCGAGAGGTATATTTTCGGGCAGTATATCAACTTCCTTAGGCTCGGCGATTTCAACCGAAACCCTGTCCCCCGCTTTAAGCTTGTAGTTTTTTGGGGCAGTACTGCCGTTTACAAGACAGCCGCCCTCCTCGATAAGCTTTGCTGCGGCGCTTCGGGTTATTTCTCCGCAGGAAGCCTCGCTTACGAATTTATCCAGTCTGTCCCCGGAGTTTTCAGCGGTAAAAATAAGCTCACTCATTATTTTCCGCCGTTTCCGCCTTATCGGTTACTTCGGCTTTTTCCTTATTTTCCGCTTTTTTCTTTTTCTCGTCCCTGAAGTCCTGCACCAATATCATTATTCCGAAAGCAATTCCGCCGAGAACAGCGCATATATCAGCAACATTGAATATTGCGAAGTTTATTATGCGAAAATCTATAAAGTCAACCACATATCCGAGGAAAATCCTGTCGATAAGGTTGCCTAAACCTCCTCCTGCAAGAAAAGCAAGGGGAATTACAAAGCGGGTTTCCTTTGCCTTTCCCGAAAAAATATACCAAAGCACGACGCCTATCAGAATTATCGGAAGACCGATAAGCAGCAGACGGTACCCCTCAAAAAGGCTGAATGACATTCCCGTATTCTCGCAGTAGGTCAGATTAAGCCACTCCGTTTCCCCGAATTTCAGCAGAGAAACCGAGCCGACGGGCTTTAAATACTGCACCGCAAGCCACTTGGTGAGCTGGTCGGCTATGGTTGCCGCCGCCATTATTGCAATTGTTATGATTATATGAAACAATGACTTTTTCTTCAAAAAAGTACCGCCTTTCACCGAAACCTTTGGCGCTGTACACAATTGCAGAGCCATGCGTTATGCATAGCTCTGCACTTTATCAGCCTATAACCTTAGCGCATCTCTCGCAAAGCTCGGGGTGCTTTTCGTCTGTTCCTACATAGTCGGAGTAGGTCCAGCAGCGCTCGCACTTCTTGCCCTCTGCCTTTTCAACGGTGATTGAAACGCCCTGATAATCGCCCTTGTATTCGCCCTCGCCCTCGGCAATTTCAACCTTTGAAACGATAAACGCCATAGCAAGCTCAGGGAGAATGTCGGATAAATCCTCAGAGGTGTGGAGTATTACCTTTGCCTCAAGGGACTTTCCTATAACCTTGTCATTACGCTTCTTTTCAAGTGCAACAAGCACGTCGTTGCGGATAGCGTGGATTTTATCCCACTTTTCTGTATCGATAGAAACGCCTGTCTTTTCGGGCATTCTGTTGAATACAACGTTTCTTCCGTCGTCTCCCGCCTTCTTGGGAAGCTGCTGCCATATCTCGTCTGCTGTAAAGGTAAGGATAGGAGCGATAAGTCTTGTAAGACCGCTTAAGATAACGTACATAGCTGTCTGAGCAGCTCTTCTTATCTCGCTGTCTTCCTTTTCGCAGTAAAGTCTGTCCTTGATGATGTCAAGATAGAAGTTGGACATATCAACAACACAGAAGTTGTTGAAGGCATGGTAAGCGTGGTAGTAGTCCATAGCCTCGTAGGATTCCTCAACCTTTTCAATAAGGCTGTCGAACTTTGTAAGCGCCCACTTGTCAATATCTGTAAGCTTTTCAAAGGGAACCATATCGGTATCGGGGTTGAAGCCCTTGCCGTTGCAGAGGTTGCCTAAGATAAAGCGGGCTGTGTTTCTGATTTTTCTGTAGGTTTCGGAAAGCTGCTTTAAAATATCCTGGGATACTCTAATATCGCTGTGGTAGTCAAGAGAAGTTACCCAGAGGCGGAGAACATCTGCGCCGTACTGCTTAATAACCTCCTCGGGAACAATGTAGTTGCCCTTGGACTTGGACATCTTTTCGCCCTTGCCGTCAACTATCCAGCCGTGGGTGCAGACTGCCTTGTAGGGAGCATGACCTGTTGCTGCAACGGAGGTGAGAAGGGAGCTCTGGAACCAGCCTCTGTACTGGTCGCAGCCTTCAAGGTAAAGGTCAGCAGGACTGCTTAAATAATCTCTTTCATCAAGAACCGCTGCCCATGTACAGCCCGAATCGAACCATACGTCGAAAATATCCATTTCCTTTGTAAATTCGCCGCAGCCGCAGTCGCACTTAACGGAAGCGGGGATAAATTCGCTGGGGTCCTTGGAATACCATGCGTCGGAGCTTTCAGCTCTGAACAGGTCTGAAATAGCCTTGATTGTTTCCTTATTTACAATTGACTTACCGCACTTCTTGCAGTATAAAATCGGAATCGGAACGCCCCAGCGGCGCTGACGGGAAATACACCAGTCGCTTCTGTCACGCACCATATTCTTGATACGCTCTTCGCCCCAGCCGGGAATCCAGTTTACTTCCTCGATTGCCTTTACAGCCTCGTCAGCAAACTTTTCAACGGAGCAGAACCACTGCTCTGTTGCACGGTAGATAATGGGCTTGTGGCATCTCCAGCAGTGGGGATAGGGATGGACAATCTTCTCTATTGCAAGAAGGTTGTTTGTATCTTCAAGCTTCTGAGCAATCTTCTTGTTTGCGTCAGCGGTTGTAAGACCTGCAAATTCGCCTGCTTCCTCGGTAAGAACACCCTTACTGTCAACAGGAACGATTATATCGAACATTCCCTTGTAGGAGTTGCATACCTCGTAGTCCTCAAGACCGAAGCCGGGAGCGGTATGAACGCAGCCTGTACCGCTTTCAAGGGTAACGTGGTCGCCTACAATAATGGGAGACTTTCTGGGAAGGAAGGGGTGGTCGGTTTCGATAAGTTCAAGCTCCTTGCCTGTGAAAGAGCCGTGGGTTGAATACTTATTAATCTTTACGGAAGCCATAACTGTGGAAACAAGCTCGGTTGCCATAAGGAGATAATCGCCGAAATGCTTGCTTTCCTCGTCCTCGACCTTTACGAAGGTGTACTCATAGTTAGGACCTAAGCATACCGCAAGGTTTCCGGGGAGAGTCCATGTGGTGGTTGTCCAGATTACTGCATAAGCCTTGGAAAGGTCTATATCAGCGTTCTGAAGCACGCCCTTGTCATCTGTAATCTTGAACTTAACGTAGATGGAATGGCACTCGTCGTCCTCGTACTCGATTTCAGCCTCAGCAAGGGCTGTATTACAGTCGGCGCACCAGTAAACGGGCTTCAAGCCCTTGTACATAAGGCCTTTTTCAGCCATTTTGCCGAAAACTTCAACCTGCTTTGCCTCAAATTCAGGCTTGATTGTAAGATAAGGGTCGTCGAAGTCGCCCCAAACGCCAAGGCGCTTGAACTGCGCCTTCTGACCGTCAAGGCAGGAAAGAGCAAACTCACGGCAGCACTTGCGAAGCTCAACCGGGTCAATTGCGCTGTCCTTGCCGATCTGCTTTAACGCCTTAAGCTCGATAGGAAGACCGTGACAGTCCCAGCCGGGAACGTAGGGCGCCTGATAGCCTGTCATGGACTTGTACTTTATAATAATATCCTTTAAAATCTTGTTAAGGGCAGTACCCATGTGGATATCGCCGTTTGCGTAGGGAGGACCGTCATGGAGAATATACTTGGGAAGTCCCTCGTTCTTTTTCTGAAGCTCGTAGTAAAGTCTGTTCTTCTCCCACTCTTCAAGCCAAGCAGGCTCTCTTGCAGGCAGGTTTCCTCTCATAGGGAAATCGGTCTGCGGCAGATTCAGCGTTTCATTAAAATCCTGTGCCATTGTTGTTTGTCCTTTCTTTATGGTTCTGTTAGGATAATTTTATTATTTTTACGGCAGGCAGACGCCTGTCGGGGTTATCTTCTCTTTTTGCCGTTATTCTTTCCGTTATTTCCGTTATTATTGTTGCTTCCGAATTCAAGCTTTTCAAACTTGGATTTGTTCTTATTCGGGCGGCTGTTCAGAAACTCGGGAGCGGAGCTTTCGGGTTCGTCAGTTCCGAAGGCGTTTTCAACTGTAAATGCGCCTGTTTCCTCTTCTATTTCCTCTGCCTCGCCTTCCTGCACAGGAATATCTCCGAAGGAGCCCACAACCTTTACGTCGGAATCGTCATGGGGCTTTTCGGGAGCCTTCGCAGGGGCAGCAACAGACTCGTGCTGGGAAGCGATAAGTCCTCTCAGAACATTTGTGTCGTGGTTTGCGGCAGTTTCCTTTACAAACTCGTTCTCGCACTGCTCGGGAAGCTTCTTTATAAATTCGATATGATTTGTATATTCAACGATAAGACGGGTTCTGAAGTCCTCTGCTTCACGCTTTGTACGGTCGAGAACCTCCTTATCCAGCTCGGTCTGAATCATCATTTCAGTGTGAATATCCTCGGCTGCCTTTTTAGCCTCCTGCTCAATCCTTTCCTTTTCAGCAAGAGCGTCAGCGGTAATCTTTTCCGCCTCATCCTTCTTTGCGGCAACGTTATCCTCGGCTTCCTTAATCATAGCTGCGGACTTTTCCTCAGCTTCCTTTATAATAGCCGCAGCCCTTTCCTTAGCGTCTGCAATAATGGCATTTCCCTGCTTCTGAGCGCCGAGAAGAGCGTCCTTTAAAGCGTCCTCGTCCTCCTGATATTCACGGATTTTATCCGCAAGAACCTGAAGCTTCTTGTCGTTGGTGGCAATTTCCCTTTTGCACTGGGAAAGCTCCCTTGACACGTCGCTTAAAAACTCGTCCACCTCTTCCTTTTTATATCCTCTGATAGCCTCGGTGAACTTTTTGTCCATTACCATATTTGCGTCCATCTGCGCTCCTCCTGATTAGCTGTATTTTTTTAACTCAATACGAAGCCGTCCTTTTTTCGTCTCTGTGGTTTCGCCTGAAAAAGAAAACTTACCGTATCCCCTGAGAGAGAAAATATCTCCCTTTGCTATATTTTTGCTTATGTCAAGGCATGGGGCATAATTAAGGATAAAATTGCCCGCCTTTATAAATTCCGCTGTCTTCTCCCGGCTAAGCCCCGTAAGTCCTGCGATAATGCAGTCTGCACGCAAAGAGGCGGCAAGAACCGTAATATCGGAAAATTCGGGCTCGGGCAGAGAAACGTTAAGCCCCTCGGTTATTTTTACGCCGACTCTGCCTACCCTGCTGATACCGTCAAGAATAACGTCCCGTGCGGTTTTTGTGCAGAAGGCGGCTGCATAGCCTTCTCCTGTAAATATATCCCCTATCATCTCACGCTTTATCCCAAGTGCCATAAAAGAACCGAGAAAATCCCTGTGCTCCGACTTATCCGCCTTTCTGAAAGAAAATGTCAGGGGAAAAATCGGAAAATCCTCCTCGTCTCCATAAGCTGAAACGCGGAGCATTTTCCGTGTGCAGTTTTCATCTCCGCCCCAGAAGCAGTAGGGCATATCGCCCCTTTTTATAAGCAGCTGTTCAGCGTAGAACTGCTCCTGCTCATTAAGAAAAGGGGTAAACAGAGCCCGCCCTCTTGCGGCAGAAAGACCGCAAAGGTCGTTTACTCTTATTTCAATGCTTTGCGCTGCGGAAAGCTCCTTCATCAGATAAAGTCAGCGTTGCTTCCCAGCTCGTCAATCATATCGCCCGAAATATCAACGTTTACGGGAACAATGATGTAGGTTGTGTTTGCAATTCTCTTAAGGTCGCCGTCAGCTGCATAGGCTACGCCGCCCAAAAAGTCGATAAGACGGTTTGCAACGTCCTTGTTGGTGTTGTCGAGGTTGAGAACAACGGTTTTCTTGTTCTTGAAATGGTCTGCGATTGCAGCAGCGTCGCTGTACTTTTCAGGCTTTACAACTATAACCTGAAGGTGGGTTGTAGCGGGAATGCTGAGCGTCTTGCTGCTCTTGATAGAGGGCTTGCTGCCGTAATCATCATCGAAATTGATGGCTGAAGGCATATCGTTTGCGTAATCAGCGTCGTTATCGTAGCCCTCGTCACCGTTATTGAAGCCGGTAATTTTCTTGAATGAATCCATGAAACCCATAAAAGTATCCTCCCAATTAATATTTCCTGTATCCATACAGTAAGCTTCCGATTCTTACTATATTTGAACCATACTTAACCGCCGTTTCAAAATCCCCCGACATTCCCATTGAAAGCGTGTCGATTGAAAAACGGTCGTCTGCGGCGGTTTTGTCCTTGTAGTCGGAGAAAATCCGCTGCATTTTTTCAAAGTAGACCTCAGAACTGCCGTCCCTGTTCACGGGCGGTATTGTCATAAAGCCGCGAAGCCTTATTCCGGGCAGTTCTGCCAGCGCATAAAGGAGTTCGTCAAGACTTTCGGGGCTTACCCCGCCCTTGCTTTCCTCGCCGCCGATATTTATTTCTGTCAGTATGTCCATTCTTATTCCCTTAGCCAGCGCACGGCGGCTTATCTCCTCGCCGAGCTTAAGGCTGTCCACGGAATGAATCATACTTACCTTATCTATAATGTATTTTACTTTATTTGTTTGCAGTCCGCCTATAAAATGCACTTCTGCGGTGCTGTCGTAGCTGTCACGCTTGTCGAGAAATTCCTGAACCCTGTTTTCGCCCAAAAGCCTTACGCCAAGACCTACCGAATAGTTTATAAGCTCGGGAGCAACGGTTTTTGTAACGCCCATAAGGCGTACCTCGTCGGTTCTTCCCGCTTTTTGCTTTGCATTTTCAAGCTGTTCGGTTATACGCTTATAGCTTTCGGCTGTTTCCTTAAGGCGCTCATCCGATAATTTTTCCGTCATATAAATCCTTTCCTTCCACTATTACAGTATCATATAAAGAAATATAGCCGTCCAAATCGGTTGTATCCTCAACTAATGTATAATCCTCTTCTGAAATTATCTGTCTTATCTTTTTAAACTCAACCACAATTCCGTCAAGGGTATAGACTCCTACGTCCTCACCCACAACTCTTATGGCTTCGTTTGGTATTCTTATACCGCTGTAATCGTCCATAAGCAGCTTAGCCTGCGCCACTCTGCTGTCTATAAAGTCCGCAAGGAACATATCGCACTCAAAGATTGCAATACTGCTTCCGTCGGGCTGCCGTTCAAGGCTTACTATCTGCGCCTTTACGTTTTTCGGTGAGGAGCCTATCCTGAGCGTTACCGTTGCTCCTTCGAAAACAGTACCAAGGCGTACCGTGTCAAGTACTGCAACCATATACCAGTTATAATTGCTTATAAGCTTTCCGATAACTCCGGAAGGGTTTTGTTCGGGCTTGTCCTCGGCGATTATGGCGTTTATCTGCTCCTTTGTAAGGTCGAAAACCGTGGTGCTGTTGAGCCTGTCCTCGTAGCCGTCTACTGTGCTTATGAAATAGCCCGTTTCGCCGATTGAGATTTCGTAGGGCTGACTTGTTATCTTTGCTCTTAATGCAGCCACTTCTTTATCAATCTCGTTTATCTTTTCCCGATATGAGGTTTCCGTTCCCTTTACGATTTCCCGCTTGCTTCTAAGGTTCAGCATATCGCTTTTCAGCGAGGAGGCGCTCTTATAGTCGCCGCTTATAAGGTACTGCATCATAAGGGAATACTTTTCGTTTATCTGATTTGAAAAGGATTCAAGCTGTGATGTGTCCGTTCCAACAAGCGCCTCTGCATCAGCAAGGACTGCCCGCTGGGCGGTAAGCTCGTCTATCTGCTGCTGTATTGCAATATCGTTTCTGTTGCTGTAAACCTCGGCGATTACGGAGTTTTTTGCGATTTTCGAGCCGTCCGGGTGAGTGTAGCTTATAACGCCGTTTACGGGATAGGAAACATACTTCTCGTCACGCACATAAACGCCCTT
>JBJERK010000068.1:0-4732 GCA_051882255.1 Ruminiclostridium sp. | reverse complement strand
GGCGGCAATAGCAAACATCGGCGGACATTAGCAAGATTCGTTACTGCCTTATTAAGCAAAACCGCTCCAAAGCAATTCGACCACAAAAACAGTGAATGTGCGCCAATAGTCACCCCATAAACGAAATGCAGTAATCAAGCTTTCTGGGGTGGAGCGCCCGTGCGCTCCCGCCGGGGTCAAGGGGGCGGCGTTAGCCCCCTTGGCTCAAAAGCTCTCATATCTCAAAAAATCTCTGTATCCCGACTAATCAGAACCCTGTCTCAGTAGCCGAGCTGTACATAATCTCGGTATCAGCGGAGGGGGTTATGCCTTTTGCCTTGAAAAGCTCGGTTACGGTTACGAATTCGTAGCCCTGCTCAAGATAGAAGGGGATAATCTCTTTCAGGGCTTCAACCGTCTGGTCGTTTCCCGCAGAGTCGTGGAGCAGGATTATATCGCCGTCGTCGCAGGAGCGTTCAATTACCTGCACACGCTTTGCGGCGGGGATTTTCTGGTTCCAGTCGTTACAGCCTATGCCGCAGATAAAGGGAATATCCACATTTTCGTAAAGAGTGGAGTTTACGGCTATGTAGGGCGGGCGGAAAAACTTCGGGTATTCGCCTGTATAGTCGTGAATAAGCTCCGCGGTTTTTTCCATTTCCTCCCTCATATCCTCTGCTTCCATTTTGTCCATATAGCTGTGGGTGTAGCTGTGGCTGTTGATTTCACAACCCATATCATGAGACCGTTTCATTACTGCTCCGGTAGAAGAGTTTATGTTCTGTCCCACGACAAAAAAGGAAGCGGTAACGCCGTACTCCCCGAGTACGTCGAGAACATCTGCGGTTGTTGTTGTGTTGGGTCCGTCGTCAAAGGTAAGGGCAATATATTTCTTTTCGGTTTCAGCCGGAGCTTCCATGGTAGTAGTCTCCTGTTCCTTTTCTGTTTTTGGTGCAGTAGTTTCTGCTGTTGTTTTTGCAGTAGTCTGCTCAGCCGTAGTTTCGGCGGTAGTCTGCTTAGCCGTGGTTTCGGCGGTAGTCTGCTTTGCCGTAGTTTCGGCAGTAGTCTGCTTAGCCGTAGTTTCGGCAGTAGTCTGCTTAGCCGTAGTTTCGGCAGTAGTCTGCTTTGCTGTAGTTTCGGCAGTAGTCTGCTTAGCCGTAGTTTCGGCAGTAGTTTGCTTTGCTGTAGTTTCTGCGGTAGTATGCTCTGCCGTAGTCTTTGCGGCAGTCTGCTCAGCTGTTGTTGTCGCCGAGGTGGGTTCTGAGGCAGCGGTGAGAGTCGGGGAGCTGCAGCCTGATACAAAAATACAAACAGACGCAGCAAGTGCTGCAATTATTCTCTTGCGCTTCATATTATTTTCCTTTCCTGTAATTTTCATTATACATTCTATCACAAAAATAGGTAATTGACAATACTCAGCAAAATTTTCTCAATAAATTATTATATATTCATTCCATTTTCACACAAGCAGGATAACATAATAGCATAGGAAACAATATGCTACTTTCAGAGCGGCGGTTTATCGCAGCCTGCATTACGGAAGGAATATAAATGAACTGTATCAGAAAAATACTGTCGATGATGACTTTGTGCATGGCGCTGGGCGGCTGCAACGGAGTGGTAGGAATAAGCAGCACCCTTGCTTCCGCCGAGGGGCAGAGCGGAAATAACGGATATACCAACGAATGCAGCATAATAATCGACGACGAGATTTCAATAAACGGAAGCGGCGCATGGCTTGACGAAGGCAGAATTTCAATTACCGAGGGCGGCGCTTATAAGCTTACAGGACGGGCTGAAAAGGGTATCTGTATAGATACTGCGGAGCCGGTAAAGCTTATTCTTTCGGGAGCGGCAGTATCTGCCGCCGAGGGAAGCGGAATTTTAAACGGCAGCGGTAAGCTTACGATTTTTGCGTCTGAGGGTACGGATAACAGCATTATCGGCGGAAGCGGCAAGGAAAACGAGAGCTTCGGAGTTCGTTCCGACGGGGCGCTTACGCTTTGCGGCGGAGGAAGGCTTTCTGTATCGGGAGAAAGCGGCGTTTTTTCGGAGGAGAGCGTTGAAATCGGGGATATAACCCTTGATATAGCTGCGGAAAAAGAAGGGATTTACGCATACGAAATATGCATAAATGGCGGAGAAACCAACATAACAGCAGGTGAAAAGGGGCTTTACGCAAAGGAAAATATCCGTATAACCGACGGAAGGGCAGCCGCTTCGGGGGCTGCAGCGAAAAAAATAATCGCTGAGGGCGGCGAGCTGCTTGTGCTTGGCGAGGCTTCGGGGGAGACGGAGGGCTGTATAAGCTTTTCGGAGTTCCTTAAGGCGGGGGAGAAGATTACTGTTTCAAAGGAGGGCGAAACAGTCTTCGAGCTTACTGCGCCTGCCGATTACAGCGGGCTTTTGTTCGGAGGCGGAAAGGACTGCGGCGGTTACGGAATAACCGTGGACGGAAGGGCGCTTGACGTTGGTGAATAGGCTTAAGCCGCTTTGTTTGCAGTACAGCAGACGGGCGGCTTTTTTGCGCTTTGGAAGTACTGTATCAATATAACCGCACATAGTATGAAATAATGGTAATAAGGTGTATTTGTTGACTTTTTTCAGCATTAATGATATAATTAAAGAAATATCGGCACTTAGTTATCGGATACGGCGGTTTTTTCAGAAACCGCCTGCTTGAAAGGAAAGGTATTACTATGTTCTGTAAGAATTGCGGAAACCCGCTCCCCGAGGGAGCAATATTCTGCGGAAGCTGCGGCGCTCCCGTTGGGGCAGCGCCTGTCGAGGAAAAAGCGGTTGAGGAAAAGGCAGTTGAAACGGTGAAAGCAGCTGTTGCAGTCGAGGAAAAGGCGGCTGAGTTTGACAAAAAGGCGGCTGAGTTTGATGAAAAGGCGGCTGAAACTGTAGAAGCGCCTGTTGCTGTTGAGCAGACACAGCCCGAAGCACCCGCTATGCCCGAAAGCAATACTATAATTTGCAAAAATTGCGGAAATCAGCTCCCTGAGAGAGCAATATTCTGCGGAAACTGCGGCACGCCGGTTGCAGTTGAAGAAAAGACTGTCGAGGTGGCAGAAGCACCAGTTGCGGCAGTTCCTGTTGAAGGAAAGACAGTTGAGCAGACACAGCCCGAAGCAACCGCTATGCCCGAAAGCAATACTATAATTTGCAAAAATTGCGGAAACCGGCTTCCTGAGAGAGCAATATTCTGCGGAAACTGCGGCACGCCGGTTGCAGTTGAAGAAAAGACTGTCGAGGTGGCAGAAGCACCAGTTGCGGCAGTTCCGGCTGAGGAAAAGGCAGTTGAAGCGGCAGAAGCACCGGTTGCAGCAGTTCCTGTTGAAGAAAAGACAGTTGAGAAAACACAGCCCGAAGCAACCGCTATGCCCGAAAGCAATACTATAATTTGCAAAAATTGCGGAAACCGGCTTCCTGAGAGAGCAATATTCTGCGGAAACTGCGGCACGCCGGTTGCAGTTGAAGAAAAGACTGTCGAGGTGGCAGAAGCGCCTGTTGCGGCAGTTCCTGTTGAGGAAAAGACTGTTGAAACGTCTGCTGCGGCTCAGCAGTCCGTAAATACAGCAGAAACGCCAGCTGCGGTTGAACAGCAGCCTGCAAATGCGGCGGTAACAGCAAATCCTGCTATGCCTGCGGGAAATATGGCTATGCCTGTGAATGGGGCTGAGCCTGCACTTAATGCACCTAAAAAGAAAAAGAAGATAAAGAAAGCTCCGATTATTGCTGCGGCTGCGGCAGTTGTTGTTGCGGCGGGGGCTGCGGTTGGGTATTTCTGCTTCCACGACAAAATCACCCGCCTGTTTATGGGCGACGTTGGATATGCTAAGATGATTGAGTCAGATTCCTATACCGGCTATATGCTTCCCGAGCTGGGCGTGGATAAGGACAGCGCAGATAAAATTACGGTCCAGTACATAAATAACGCTCTTTCAATAGCGCAGACCACAATTCAGACTGAGGATAGCAGCGCCGCCGAGGACAGTGAAAACGAGCTTTCCGCTAAGGATAAAATGCTTGCAAAGGGTCTTGAGCAGTTCAGAAACACTATTTATAAGGCAGTGGGCGGTAAGGACGCAGGCTTTTCTGCGGAATACCATGCTGAAATTTCTGTTGGTCCTCAGATTAAGCTGTTATTAGGCACTTATGCAGATAAAATACTAAATACCATAAGCGAGTTTGGCTTGCGTTACACGATTGTTGCGGGAGATACAAGCAAAATAGGTCTTGACCTTATTGACGGGCAGGGAGATATAGGCGGAATTGAGCTTTATATGAACAGCTCCGACCTTTGTATTGCCGCCCCCGATATTACGGACAGCGTAATTGCCTTCAAGCTTCCCGAAGCGGAAACTAAGGAAAACGAAATGCCGACCCTCGGGGAAGAGGATATAAAGCGGATAATAAGCGGTATCGGCGGGATTTATTTCAGCTATTTTGACAAGGCGGAAATAACCTTTACAGATAACGCCGTAACCGCCGCAGGAAAAACGGGCACGGCGGTAAGCGTTAAGCTGGGCGGCGCTGTTCTTAAGGAAATGGCTGCCGAAATTCTTGATTTTGTAAAGAGCGACAGCTATGTTAAGGCGTATGTCCTTTCTCTGGGCATTACCGAGGAAAAGTATAACGAGGTTTTCGATAAGGCAGCCGCTGAGCTTAAGGAAAAGACAATAGAAGGCTACGCAGAGATAATCAACTATGTTGACGTTCATAACAATGTGCTTGGCAAAACCATAGT
>JBJERK010000067.1:0-4733 GCA_051882255.1 Ruminiclostridium sp. | reverse complement strand
TGGAAGGGTATTGAAACCTCCCTATTTATGATAACGAGAATTACATTTCTTATCATAGGAATGTCGCTTCTCACCTACACCACTTCCCCTATCGTGCTTACAGACGCTATTGAGAGCCTGCTTTCGCCGCTTAAAAAAGTGAAGTTCCCTGTGCATGAGCTTGCTATGATGATGACTATTGCACTAAGATTTATACCGACTCTCATCGAGGAAACGGACAAGATAATGATGGCGCAGAAAGCAAGAGGCGCAAATCTTGACAGCGGCGGGCTTTTAAAGCGGGCAAAGGCTATGGTGCCTATACTTATCCCCCTTTTCGTAAGCGCCTTCAAGAGGGCAAACGAGCTTGCAACCGCTATGGAGTGCCGCTGCTACCGGGGCGGAGAGGGACGTACAAGACTTCGCAAGCTTAAATCGGGAGCAATCGACTATATGGCAACAGGTCTTGTTCTCTGCGTTTTCGGCTTTGTTATAATCAACAATATTGTTTTTTAGGAGATATATATGCGAAATCTCAGAGTAGGGATTGCATACAACGGCGCCGCTTACCACGGCTGGCAAAGACAGGACAACGGAATTACGGTCCAACAGGTAATCGAAGAAAGTATGAGCCGTATTTTAGGGCAGGAAGTGATTGTCCACGGCTGCTCCCGTACAGACGCAGGAGTTCACGCAAGGGAATTTTACTTTACCGCCTCAGTTGACAGCGGTATTCCCTGCGGCGGCTTTATAAAGGCTATGAACGGACTTCTTCCCGACGATATAGCGGTTCTTTCCTGTGAGGACGTTCCGATGGATTTTCACGCAAGATTTTCTGCAAAAGGCAAGGAATACCTTTACCTTGTGAATAACAGAGATAAAAAAGATGTTTTCAGAAACAGAATGGTGCTTACCTATCCGCTGCACCTTGAGGAAAAACGGCTTGACAAGGCTGCCAAGCTATTTATAGGAGAGCATGACTTTGGTGCATTCTGCAAGGCGGAAGCCAAGGAACACCTAAAATCCACGGTAAGAACAGTTTATGATTTTAAGGTTATCCGAAATGGCGATGATGTTCTGTTTTACGTCAGCGGAAACGGCTTTCTTCACAATATGGTGAGGATTATGGTAGGAACGCTTATTTATATAAACGAGGGCAAGCGCACAGAAGAGGATATTACCGCAGCAATAGAAACGGGCAACCGTGAGCTTGCAGGAAAAACCGTTCCGCCCTGCGGACTTTATTTGAACAAGGTTATATACTGATTTTAAGAAAGGAGGCTTTTCAATGAAGGTTCCCGAACAACCCCATAGTCAGGAAGTTCAGCCTCAGCAGCAAAATAAAACAGAAGTAAAAAAACGGGAAAAGAACGTAAACCTTACAAGCTACCGCAAAAAACGTCAGCGCAGAAAGCGGATAATAAAGCTTACTGCAATAACAGTAGGAATAGCGGCGTTTCTGTTTGTCTGGTTCAACGCAGACGAAATATTTGAGCCGCTGAGAGGAATTGCCTCAAAAATTGAAACGAAAACCTCCTATTCAGTAGGCTTTCCCATATCTCTTCCGGGAAGTACAGAGTATTCCTTCAAGGAGTTCGGCGACAGCTTTGCCCTGCTTACAGACACATATCTTTACACCTACGAAACCACAGGCGAACAGATTTACGCCCTAAAGCACGGCTACAGCCACCCTGTTCAGGTTACAAGCGAAAAGCGCATTCTGCTTTTTGACAAATCAGCTTACAGCTTTGCGGTTTACAGCAAAACCAGCCTTATATACGAAGAAAAGCTTTCGGATAAGATAATGTACGCTGCGGCGGGCGACAACGGACTATATGCAGTAGTTACCGACTCCCCACGATATTCAAACGTCCTTTATGTATACGACGACGGCGGTAACTGGAAATATACAAAGAAATTTGCAGACGAAAATATTATGCAGGTCTGCTTTACAGGCAGCAGCGAGCATATTATAGTATCAACAATAAGCGTTGAAAACGGCGAAATTCTTACCAACTACTATAAGTATTCAATCCGTGACACCGAAGGCTATATCTGGAAATATACCTTCAGCGGGAACAGCCTGCCCTGCGGAATGTACGCTGACAAGGAAAGGATTTATTCTGTCTGCGACAATACAGTTATTGCAATAGACTGTGACAACGGTGCGCTTCTCGGTGAATACCGATACAGCGGCACGCTGAAGGATTTTGATTTCTCCGAGGATTTATGCATAATCCAGTATAACGAAACCTCAACCAACAAAAACAATCTTGTTGCGCTGGACTCCTCCGCTCAGGCTGTTTCTATGCAGACGGTATCCTCTGCAGCTGTAAGAATACGAATCTACGGTGACAACATATATGCTCTTGACGGAGCAAACTTAAAAAAATACGATTCGGGGCTTGCTTCTGAGCAGGACAGACTTGTACTCTACGAGGACTATACCGACTTTATAAAAATAGGTTCAGAGGTTTTCCTGCTGGGATATGATACTGTCAATAACGCTACATTCTGATTATAGAAAGGATTAATGATGGGCAGCGAATTTTTCTGGTTTTATGACGTTCTTCTTGTGGCTATTGTAATCGCCATGGTTTTTAAGGGCTCAAAGAAGGGCGCAGTTGCAGTGCTTATAAGCGCTGTTTCGGCTATAATTTCATTTTTATTCGCCTTTATATTATGCGGGCCGGTTTCAGACGGGATTTACGGAAGCTTTATTGAAAAACCGCTTAAGGGCTATATAGACGAGCAGCTTGAAAATGCGGTTGATATTGAAATCATAAATGGACTTTCGGATATTGATATGAGTAAGGCTGTTATCGACGGAAAATATCTGTCTGAAACTGAGGTTTCCTTTGACGAAAAGAACAGCGCTATTATCGACCTGTCCTCGGTTGACCTTTCAGGGACGGGTGCGAATGAGGCCGACCTGTCGGTATTCGGAATAGGAGAAGGCTTCGACTACGGAGCTGTTAAAATCGGCAATATTACCGTAACAAAGGAAGAATACGAAAAATACGGTCTTGGAAATATCGTCCTCGCCCACGCTCTTGCAGCAAACCTTGAATCGGGAAGTCTTTTTGAAGCTTTTGAGGCAGTAGGCGAAAAAATCTCGGAGGTGCTGCCTATCGGCTTCGGCAATTTCGGAGAAAAGGTATCGGAAGGCAGAGGAGATTCGGTTTACAGCCTTGTGCTTTCGGTTATCTACTCGGGTACAAGCGGCTTCGGCAGCGGTATTTTAAGCGACGTTATTGACCCGATTGTGCTTGTTCCCTTAAAAATTATCGTTTTTCTTGTGATTTTTGCATTGCTTATGCTTATACTTAATATTATTGCACAGGCAGCCAAGCTTATCAACAGGATTCCTGTTATCTCTTCCGTGAACGAGCTTCTTGGTGCAGTACTGGGCTTTGCGGAGGCTGTCATAATTCTTATGATAATAAGCTTTGTGATACGTTTCATAATTTCCGCAAGCGACAGCCTTGTATTCCTTAATGAACAGACAATAGAAAAAACAATCATTTTCAGGCATATATATAATCTTGACCCGCTTAAGCTTCTTAGCGGCAGCCTGATGTAAAAAGATATAAACATAAGAAAGGAAAAAAGTTTATGATGATGTGTTCAAAATGCCATAAGCGACCGGCTGTTGTATTTATGTCGGGAATGAATGGCAATCAGAAATTCGAAAACGGCTACTGCCTTGTGTGTGCAAAGGAGCTTGGTATACCCCAGATAGACAGCTATCTTAAGCAGATGGGAATATCCGACGAGGACTTTGAAAACGGGGTAAATATGCTTTTCGGAGAACCTTCCGAGGACGGTATGGAGGATATAACCGACGAGGATATTTCCGATGAGGACAACGATGAGGAGGACAGCGTTGACGGCTTTAAAACCGGAGGCGCAGGTACTATGCCCGCTTTTTTGCAGCAGTTCTTCGGAGGAATACGCAACAGCGGAAACCAGCCGACTGCACCCAAAGAGGAAGAAAAAGAAAACAGCGACAGCAAGAAGAAGGATAAAGAGAAGGAAAAAGAGAAGAATAACAAGAACAAAAAGAGAAAATTCCTCAACACCTTCTGCACCAACCTTACCGACCGTGCAAAGGAGGGTAAGCTCGACCGCATTATCGGCAGAGATAAGGAAATTGAGCGGGTTATCCAGATTCTTTCCCGCCGTACCAAGAACAATCCCTGTCTTATAGGCGAGCCGGGCGTTGGCAAAACAGCTATCGCAGAGGGTATCGCCCAGAAAATTGTTGCGGGGGACGTACCATTCAGGCTTCAGGACAAGGAGCTTTACCTTCTCGACCTTACCGCCCTTGTTGCAGGAACACAATTCCGTGGACAGTTTGAAAGCCGAGTAAAGTCCCTTATTGAGGAAATAAAGACTGCAGGGAATATAATCGTATTCATTGACGAGGTGCATAATCTCGTGGGTACAGGCGACAGCGAAGGCACTATGAATGCAGGAAATATGTTCAAGCCCGCTCTTTCAAGGGGCGAAATGCAGGTTATCGGCGCTACAACCTTTAACGAATACCGCAAGTATATCGAAAAGGACAGCGCCCTTGAACGCCGTTTCCAGCCTGTAACCGTCCTTGAGCCTACCGTTGACGAAACCACCGAGCTTTTAAGGGGAATAAAGGGCTACTATGAAAATCACCACAAGATAAAGATTGACGATTCCTTGCTGCGCCCCTGCGTAACCCTTTCAGAAAGATATATAACCGACCGCTATCTCCCCGA
>JBJERK010000066.1:2513-4736 GCA_051882255.1 Ruminiclostridium sp. | reverse complement strand
ACGCAGACAGAGTGCTGGCAAGCTGCGGCGTAGACTACGCCGTACTTCTGCCTGTTGCCACAAAGCCCACCCAGCAGACTACAATCAACAACTGGGCAAAGGAAGAATACAAGGGGCGCTTTATCTCCTTCGGTACGGTTCACCCTGCCGCAGAGGACGCAGCAGATGAAATCGGGCGGATAAAGGAGCTTGGCTTAAAGGGCGTAAAGCTTCATAACGACTATCAGGGCGTTTTTATTTTCGACGAAAGATGTATGCCGATTTATAAGCGCTGTGAGGAGCTTTCCCTCCCCGTTGTTTTCCACATGGGCTACGACCCCGTTTCTCCCCTTGTTCACCGTGCTATGCCCTACGACCTTATTGAGCTTTCGGAAAAATTCCCGAAGCTTAAGATTATCGCAGCCCACATGGGCGGTATGTACGCATGGGAGTCGGTTTACAAGTATATTGCGGGAAGAAAGAATATCTACCTTGATACCGCTTTTGTTGCAGGATATATAGACCCGGGAATTTTCGCGGAAATCGTAAGAAAGCACGGCGCAGACCGGGTTCTTTTCGGAAGCGACCTGCCCTGGAGCAGTCCCGATATGGAGGTTGAGCTTATAGAAAACTCGCCCTTTACCGACGAGGAAAAGGAGCGGATTTTCTGGAAGAATACGGCTGAGCTGCTGGAATTGTTTTAATTGCAGATAAAAGCCGCCTTTGGCATTTCTGTCAGAGGCGGCTTTTGTGCTGTCAGCAGAGTATGGGCTGTATCTGCTTTCCCTCAAGAGCAGCAGAGAGCGCTGCGGGAATCTGCCCGAAATCTCCCATAAGGGAGGTGGGCTTACCGATACAGTCGTCCTGCAAAACAGGCACGAAAAAGTAGTTCTTGTAGTTCATAAGGGAGAATATGTTCTTTGCGGAGCCTGCAAGAGCGTCGTTTGTGGCGATATTCAGCACCACAGCGCCGCCGTTTCGCAGGTGGCTTTTTACTGCCATTGTAACGGGTGTATCGGTTATACTTGCCGCAAGCTTTGCCAGCGTATTCCCCGTGCAATTCGCCACCAGCATAACGTCAGTCATCTTTTTCGGGCCTATCGGCTCTGCGTCCTCGATTGTGTGGATAATCCTCCTGCCGCAGAGGCTTTCAAGCCGCTGTATATGCTCCTCTGCCCTTCCGAAGCGGGTGTTGAGGCTGTAGGCGTTGAAGGACATTATCGGAATTACCTCGCAGCCCAGCTCCAGCAGGTTTTCAAGTGCCGCGAAGCTTTTGGAAAACGTGCAGAAGGAGCCGCATAAGGCGAATCCCACCCTTTTACCCTTAAGACTAAGCATCTGCAACGCTCCTTTCCGCAATAATATTTCCGATTGTGTCGGCAATTATATGCCCCGCCGTAATCGGGGCGGTTTTTCCCGGAAGGCTTCTCGCCCATATAAGCTTAATACCCCTGTCGGCGGCAAGCCCCTCGTCCTCGGCGCTTAAAACCGACGCAAGCTCAATAAAAAGCGCACCGTTCTTAATGAGGGTAAGACGCTTCCTGTCGAAAATAAGGGCGGGAACTGTATTTATAATAATGTCTGCCTTTTTTATTGCAGTATCAAGCTCCCCCGGGGTATTGAAATTGACGGGCTTTGCTCCGTAGGCTTCTATCCATGCCAAATCCCCGTACTTTCGTGCGGCGGCGCTGACTTTTGCACCCAAGGCGGAGAAATATCTTACTAAAAGCTTCCCTATCCTTCCAAAGCCCGTAATAAGAACTTCTGCACCAAAAAGAGTAACAGGAAGCTCTCTTATCGCAATTTCAACAGCTCCCTCAGCAGTAGGAACGGCGTTTTTAACCGCCAGCTCCTCCCGCTCAAAGTAGTTCACAAGTGAAAATCCGTTTTTAAGGCAGGTTTCCCGAAGGGCGGGAAATTCCTTGCTTGTAAAGACCGTGCCGCCCCTTTTTACAGTTTTTTCCAGTATGTCAAACCCGGGAGGCGCTGTTTTTAGCAAGGGGCAGTTTATGTGAATCCCGTCGGTGCTTGCGGGAAGGGGCAGGACTGCGTAATCGGAAAGGCTTTCGGGCAGCTTTTCCCCCTCGGTTATCCCGAAGGCGGTACAGCTGTACCGCTCTCCCAACTTTTCCGCCGCATAAATGCTGCGGCTGTCGCCGCCTATAAAAATAAAGCTTTTCATATATATCAATCCTTTCCGACATCTGTCGCTATCCGGAATAAGTTCTGTTGTGATATATTATG
>JBJERK010000066.1:0-2413 GCA_051882255.1 Ruminiclostridium sp. | reverse complement strand
TTAAGCAGGTCGGCTACAATTCCCTGTCCATCGTCGGTCAATGATGTTCCCATAAACATAAAGCCGGCTTCGGGAGTGTTGAAAAATGCATAGAGAATGCTGACGGATTTCGACTCGTAGTAGCAGTCAATCGAGTAGTAGTAAATCCCCCGGCTGATGTCGAAAATTCCGCCGGTGCCGCCAATAACTGCGGCGCCTGCGCTTTTCATAACCTTCTTGCTGTATTCAAGCATATAGGACATTGTGGATTCGTTAAGCTCGCTTGCAGTAAGGGGAGAGTTAAGCTTTGTAAAGCTTGCCATAATACCGGGCTTCATCATAATAAGCACTGTGTTTCCGTCCTCGTCTTCAGCGGAAAAGTCGCTTATGCCGAATCTCTGGGAATACTTGGGCGGCATATTTTCAAGGCTCTGCCCCGTAAGATAAACCCACTTGTCGCTCATATCAACCTCAATGCCCGCCGAAGAATTAGTATAACGGTCATTCTCGAAAACTCCGCCTGTGCGGTAATCGGTTTTGTCGTTGCCTGAATCCGTGGTGATATAAAAGGCAAGACCGCCGTAAACCACCAGAAAAAGGAATAGCCAGATTATTTTCTTCATTTTCTCTCCCTTCAGCCGCTTACTTAAGCGCAGCAATAGATTCGTTTATTTTCTTCATCTTCTCTTCCGCCTTAGCAAGCTTAGCCCGCTCGTTTTCAATCTGCTGTGCGGGAGCCTTTGAGAGGAAGCCCTGATTGTTGAGCTTTGCTGAAAGGAAGTCGATGTCCTTCTGGGCAGCCTTCTTTTCCTTTTCAAGGCGCTGTAATTCCTTTTCGGTATCAACCAGCTCGCCTAAGGGCATAAATACTCTTGCCGCCGCAGTAACAACCGTTACCATACCGTCTCCTGCTGCAATATTCTCCGCAATCTCCGTTTCACCTGCGCCTGCAAGCTTTTCAAAGAATACCTTACATGAGCTGAAAAGCTCTGTATCCTTTGTTTCGATATGCATTGTTACCTTCTTTGAGGGCGGAACGTTAAGCTCGTTGCGCTGTGCTCTTACTGCCTTTATAGCGTCGATAATCTTTGAGAATGCAGTTTCGTCGCTGCTGAAATCAAGGGCTTCGGAGTATTCGGGCCACTTTGCAATCATAATGCTTTCGGGCTGATCCGCTACCGGCATAGACTGCCAGATTTCCTCTGTGATAAAGGGCATAAAGGGATGGAGAAGCTTTAAAACGCCCTGCATTACATAAACGAGAACGTTCTGCGCAGCCCGTGCGGTATCGCCGCCTGCGGCAATACGGGGCTTAGTAAGCTCGATATACCAGTCGCAGTAAACGTCCCAGATAAAGTCGTAAAGCTTGCCTATTGCAATACCAAGCTCAAAGCTTTCGATATTGTCTGTAACTTCCTTGATAAGCTTATTGTAAAGGGAGAGTACCCACTTGTCCTCGATAGGAAGGCTTTCGGGAAGAACAGCCTTTTCCATATCCTCGGGCAGGTTCATAAGTATATATCTTGAAGCGTTCCAGAGCTTGTTTGCGAAGTTTCTTGCGGCAGTAACCTTTGTGGTTGTCCAGCGCATATCGTTTCCGGGGCTGTTGCCTGTTACAAGGGCAAGACGAAGAGCGTCTGCGCCGTATTCGTCGATAATTTCCAGCGGGTCAACGCCGTTGCCCAAGGACTTACTCATCTTTCTTCCCAGCTCGTCCCTTACAAGACCGTGGATAAGAACGTGCTCAAAGGGCTTTTCGCCTGTATGCTCAAGTCCCGAGAAAATCATTCTTGCAACCCAGAAGGGGATAATATCATAGCCTGTTACAAGGGTGTTTGTGGGGTAGAAGTACTTTAAGTCCTCGGTTTCCTCGGGCCAGCCGAGGGTGGAGAAGGGCCAGAGGGCGGAGCTGAACCAGGTATCAAGGGTATCCTCGTCCTGCACCATAGGCTTACCGCACTTGGGGCATACGGTAACGGGCTTTTCGCTTATAAGCTCGTGACCGCATTCCTCGTTGGTGCAGTAGTAGGCGGGGATTCTGTGACCCCACCAGAGCTGACGGGAAATACACCAGTCACGGATATTTTCCATCCACCTGAGATAGGTATTTTCAAAGCGCTTAGGAACGTATTTAAGCTCGCCGCTTTTTACAACTTCAATTGCAGGCTCGGCAAGCTGCTTCATAGCTACAAACCACTGCTTTGAGCATTTCGGCTCAACTACGGTGTGGCAGCGCTGGCAGGTGCCTACGTTGTGAACGTGGTTTTCTACCTTTACGAGCAGTCCTTCTGCTTCCAGGTCTGCAACCATAGCCTTTCTTGCCTCGTAGCGATCCATTCCCGCATACTTTCCGCCGAACTCCTTGTTGATAGTTGCGTCGTCGTTCATTACGTTGAGAACGGGGAGGTTAGGTCTTAAACCTACCGCGTAGTCG
>JBJERK010000065.1:0-4749 GCA_051882255.1 Ruminiclostridium sp. | reverse complement strand
CGGCGGCTTCGGAAGAGCTTTCCGGACAGGCAAATATGCTTAAAAACCTTATTTCCCAGTTCAGATTCAATTCGGACGATACCTGATTGCCCGTAATTCTTCACAGGAATACGCCGCCGTGCGGTACATAAAACCAAAAAGGAAGCCGCATCTGAAGAGAAAATGAATAAGTAAAAGACGCTTTGAATTACGATAGAAAATGCTGCCTTTTGTGCAGTACATAAGCTTACAACCGTGGCAGCCCTTTGTTCTTCTTATATGGTTTTGGCAGTAAAGCTGCCCCATATTAAGACGAAAAAGGGCTGCACATAAAAGAATCCCGGTATTATGATTCTGTGAATCATACCGGGATTTAAATTTTGTCGTGCCTTGATACGTTCAGCCCGCCTTCTTGTGAAAACCCACAAACCCGCAAGCCGTTAATTATACATTCATACAAAAGTGAAGGCTTTTGAAAGATTTTGACTGAAAACTATTGACTGTTTTCCGGTTTCGTGTTATTATAACGTCAGAAACAATCATAAACATTCAAAAACGTTCTCGACGTATAATACGGAAGGTGATAAAAATGCTTACTGAAGAACGATACTCAATAATAGTTGAACAGGTGAAGCAGAAGAAAAGCGTAACGCTTACCGAGCTCTGCGAGCTGCTGGGCGCTTCGGAATCCACCGTGCGGCGTGACCTTACAGCCCTTGACGAAAAGGGGCTGATAAAGAAGGTTCACGGCGGTGCAATATCCACAGACGACCGCTCCTTTAATCTGGTGGAGCAGGACGTTGAAGCCAAGTCAAAAATGTTCAACGACGAAAAGGAAGCGATAGCAAGATATGCTGCTTCGCTGTTTGAGGACGGGGATTTCGTCTTTATTGACGCAGGAACAACCACCGGGAAGATGATTGATTTTCTGCCCGAGAAAAATGTTACCTTCGTGACTAACGCATTCCTGCACGCAAAAAAGTTAGCGCAGAGAGGCTTTAAGGTATATATCCCCGCAGGAGAGATAAAGCTTACTACCGAGGCTATTGTCGGTGCAGAATGTGTGAACAGCATCAAAGGCTACAACTTCACAAAAAGCTTTATCGGTGCAAACGCAGTTTCCTTAACGGCGGGAATTTCGACCCCCGACCGTAACGAAGCAAGCGTAAAATCGGCGGTGGTGCAGAACAGTCAGCGGGTATATGTTCTTGCAGATCACTCCAAATTCGGTCAGATAGCGTCAGTAACCTTCGCTCAGCTCAGTCAGGCTAAGATAATTACAGATAAGCTTACGGACAAGAAATTCCTTACAAAAGCAAACATAAAGGAGGTTATGTAAATGGTTTATACGGTTACCTTCAACCCCGCAATTGATTACGTTGTTCACACGGGAGAAATGAAGCTTGGCGCTACAAATCGTTCCGAGCGGGAGGAGATGTATTTCGGCGGCAAGGGAATCAACGTTTCTATCGTTCTTCGGGAGCTTGGTATTGACTCAAAGGCTCTCGGCTTTACAGCAGGCTTTACGGGAGAAGCTATTGAAAAGGGTCTTGCGGATATGGGGATTGATACGGATTTTGTGCGGCTTGACAGCGGTAATTCCCGTATAAACGTAAAGATAAAATCAGCGGAGGAAACGGAGCTGAACGGACAGGGACCCGATATTGACGATAAGGCGATTTCCGCCCTTTTTGAAAAGCTGGAAAAGCTTTCAGACGGAGATACGCTGATTCTTGCGGGAAGTATTCCTTCCTCTTTACCCTCGGACATTTATCAGCGGATACTCGAAAGCCTTTCCTGCAAAAAAATCAAGGCGGTTGTGGACGCAACAAAGGACCTGCTTTTAAACGTACTGCAATACAAGCCCTTTCTCGTAAAGCCGAATAACCACGAGCTTGGAGAAATGTTCGGCGTGGAGCTGAAAACAGATGATGAAATCGAAAAATATGCAAGAAAATTACAGGATATGGGTGCAGTAAATGTACTTATCTCAATGGCGGGCGACGGGGCTATGCTTATTGACGAATACGGGAAAATGCACCGCTGCGGAGTGTGCAAAGGAACGGTTAAAAACTCCGTTGGTGCAGGAGATTCAATGGTAGCGGGCTTTACCGCAGGAGTTTTAAGCGGCGACTACGAGTACGCTTTGAAGCTTGGTACTGCCGCAGGAGGAGCAACGGCTTTTTCGGACGGACTTGCCACAAAGGAAAAAATCACAGAGCTGCTGGAAACGCTCTGAATAAATAAAAGGAGGAAAACTTATGCGAATTACAGACTTACTCAGCAAGGAAAGCATACTTATCGGCGGCTCTCCGAAATCAAAGAGCGAGGCTATAGATATGCTTGTGGAGCTTCAGACGAAGGGCGGAAAAATCGCCGATACTGAAGAATACAAGAAGGGTATTCTTGCCCGTGAGGAAAAGGGCTCAACCGCTGTGGGCGAAGGAATCGCAATCCCCCACGCTAAAAGCGAAGCAGTAAAAGCTCCCTCTCTTGCGGCTATGACTGTGCCGGAAGGCGTGGACTACGAAGCCCTTGACGACGAGCCTTCAAATCTGCTCTTTATGATAGCAGCACCGAACGACGGCGACGTTCACCTTGAAGTTTTGTCCCGGCTTATGACAATACTTATGGACGAGGATTTCCGTGAGAAGCTGCTTAATGCAAAGGACAAGGACGAATTTCTTAAGATTATCGACGATATGGAAAATGAGAAGTATCCCGACGAGCCAAAGGCGGAGGAAAAGGCGGCAGAGGTCTACAGAGTTCTTGCAGTAACCGCTTGCCCCACAGGAATTGCACACACATATATGGCGGCTGAGGCTCTTGAAAAGGCAGGAAAGCGGCTTGGCATATCAATAAAGGTTGAAACCAACGGCTCGGGCGGCGCAAAGAATATTCTGACTGACGAGGAAATAGCAGCCTGCGACGGTATTATTGTTGCAGCAGATAAGAGCGTGGCTATGGCTCGTTTTAACGGAAAAAAGGTTATCCGCACAAAGGTTTCCGACGGAATTAAAATCCCTGAGGAGCTTATAAACCGCATTGTGACCGGGGACGCTCCCGTTTACAAGCACACAGGCGCAAATGACAGCGCTTCCGCCTCCGACAGCGGCGAAAGCTTTGGCAGAAGGCTGTATAAGCACCTTATGAACGGTGTTTCCAATATGCTTCCCTTTACGGTTGCAGGCGGTATTTTTATCGCTCTTGCTTTCCTTATCGACTCTCTTGGCGGCGCACCCCAGGACGGAAACTTCGGTACTCACCTTGCAGCGGCGGCATGGTTCAAGACAATCGGCGGCTACGCTTTCAGCTTTATGATTCCTATTCTTGCAGGCTATATCGGTAAGAGTATTGCAGACAGACCCGGACTTCTTGTAGGTATGGCTGGCGGCGCAATGGCGGTTTCGGGCGCAACCTTTGCTGCTCCCGGCGGCGACGTTCCCTCGGGCTTTCTCGGCGCTTTGCTTGCAGGCTTCATAGGCGGCTACCTTATGCTTATGCTTGAAAAGCTCTGCGACAAGCTTCCAAAGGCGCTTAACGGTATAAAGCCCGTACTTATCTACCCTCTCGGCGGTCTTGCTATGGTAGCAATAATGATGTGCGCTGTAAACCCCATAATGGGCGTACTTAACGAGGGTCTTGCAAGCTTCCTCTCCAATATGGGCGATTCAAGCAAGATTCTTCTGGGCTGCATACTGGGCGCTATGATGTCCATAGATATGGGCGGTCCATTCAACAAGGCTGCGTACGTTTTCGGTACTGCATCAATAGCTTCTGGCAATTTCGATATTATGGCGGCAGTTATGGTTGGCGGTATGGTTCCTCCGATTGCAATTGCCCTTGCAACAACCTTCTTCAAGAACAGATTTACAGAGGAGGAACGCAAGAACGGCCCCGTTAACTACATTATGGGCTTAAGCTTTATCACAGAGGGCGCAATTCCCTACGCTGCGGCTGACCCCGGAAGAGTTATTCCCGCTTGTATGATAGGTGCAGGAACAGCAGGCGCTCTTTCAATGGCATTCGGCTGTACGCTACAGGCTCCTCACGGCGGTATCTTCGTATTCCCCGTTGTGGGCAACCCCGTTATGTATGTTTTAGCGCTTGTAATCGGCTCGGTAGTAGGAATGCTTTTACTGGGACTGTTCAAGAAAAAGATTACTAAGTAAACAATTCAAATTGACGTAAACTATTTAACAGAAAAGGAGTAATTCATTATGGTATCAAAGGTAGTAACAGTAGTAAACGCAGAGGGTATGCACATGCGTCCCGCAGGAATTATTGCAAAGGCAGCAAAGGAACACCCCGACAGCGAGGTTATCATGAAGGCAAACGGCAAGGAAATCAAGGCTAAGGCTGTTATGCAGATTATGGCGGCAGGTATCAAGAAGGGCACGGAGGTTGAGCTTGTTGTTACCGGAGGAGATGAGCAGGCTGTACTTGACGAGTTCGTAAAGATGTTCGAGGACGGCTTCGGCGAATAAAATAATACGAACCTTGTGGTGCGGCGGCAGAAAGGGAGCCCCTTTTGGCAGTTCCGCCGGGCAGCAACTCTGATATTTCTGAAGGTCTGCTTGCCCGGCGGTTTCAAATAATGCTAAACGGTCATTTTCTAACCGCCGCCCCGATTTTAAATGGAGGTGTTTACTATGACAACACTAAAAGGCAAGGGAGTTTACGGAGCAATAGCGCTTGGCAAAATCTCCGTTTTTACAAGAAAGGAAGCGGCTGTAAAGAGAACCCATATCGAGGATATTTCAGCCGAAA
>JBJERK010000064.1:0-4761 GCA_051882255.1 Ruminiclostridium sp. | reverse complement strand
AGGGCGACCTCGGGGTTCGATTCTGCGAGGTCTCTGTTCTTCAGAGGTCCTGTTTAGGAGCTGCAAAAGCAGCTTGAACAGGCTAAAGAGGCTCAGCAGCAGGCGATAGAAAATCTCCCCGAGGAACAGCAGGCTATGCTTGTACAAATGTCCGAGGAAGAAAGAGCGGCTTATCTTGCTTCTATGCAGGAAACTGCTTCGCCGGATATATCTTCTCTGACCGAGGAGCAGCAGGCAATGCTGGCTCAGATGTCCGAGGAAGAAAGAGCGGCTTATCTTGCTTCAATGCAGGAAACCGCAGCGCCGGATATGTCCTCTCTGACAGAGGAACAGCAGGCTATGCTTGCCCAGATGTCCGAGGAAGAAAGAGCGGCTTATCTTGCTTCTATGGGTATCGGCGGAGAAAATCTGACGGCAGGTGAAGTAACCGTACCCGTATTTGATATGGAAAGCTTTGACCCGGACAATATCACCGAGGAGCAGATGGCTTACTTTATGTCCCTGTCCGAGGAGGAGCGCTCACAGATTATGAAGATGATGACAGCGGCGGTTTCCGATGTTGTTTCGCCCCTGTCGCTTTACGAAAACAGGAACACTCTCGGCGTAATCGACCTTGAAACTCCCTCGGCAATTTCAATTTACCCAATTGATTTTGAGGCAAAGGAAAAAATCGTTGACATTATTGACGAATACAACAAGAGCGTAGGCGAGGAAAAGAAAATAACCTACACCGATATGGTGGGAATGTTAATGTCCTCGGTTACGGATATTATAAACGCAATAAGCTATATCCTTATCGCCTTTGTCGCAATTTCGCTTATTGTTTCTTCGATTATGATAGGAATTATAACCTATATTTCCGTACTTGAGCGTACAAAGGAAATCGGTATTCTCCGCTCAATCGGCGCTTCAAAGAAGGATATTTCCCATGTGTTCAATGCAGAAACGGTTATCGTAGGCTTTATTTCGGGCGCAATAGGCATACTTGTAACAGTACTGCTCAATATCCCGATAAATATAATTATCAAGAACATTACGAACATTGACGGGCTTTCGGCTCTGCCCCCTGCTGCGGGAATAATTCTTATTGCAATAAGCGTTTGCCTTACTCTTATTGCAGGACTTTTCCCCTCGGGTGTTGCGGCAAAGAAGGACCCTGTTGTGGCGCTGAGAACAGAATAACGGAAAATAGAAGTGTATGAAAAGCCCTTACGATTGATTGTCGGAAGGGCTTTTGCTTATCAAGTAATGCTTTATTATAGCAGTTCAGAGCCGCGAGAAGCCGTCAGATGCTAGGAAGCCACCGGTCGGCTAGGCTTTGTGCCTGCCAACCGGTGGCTGACGACGCAGATGATGGGTTATCGTCGTTCTGAATCAGTATTCAACCCCGTACGCTGCTCTGTACTCCTTCATAGCGGAAAGATACTCCTTACCGGGGATAACATCGTTTTCGATAGCGGAGATAATGTCGTTGATATTTACAATTGAGTAAACCTTAACGCCGAAATCCTTGTATGCTGACTGGACAGCACTCATATCGCTGTCAAGCGCCTTTTCCATTCTGTCAACGGTGATAACCATGCCGGTAATATTGACGTCTGCCGCTTCCTTAAGCTTGGGGAGGACCTCGCGAAGAGCCTTACCGGAGGTCATAACGTCCTCGATAATAACGACCTTTTCCCCGTCCTTAAGCTGCTTGCCAACAAAAACGCCGCCTTCGCCGTGGTCCTTGGCTTCCTTTCTGTCAAAGCAGTAGCTTACCTCATCGCCGAACTTGTCGTAAAGAGCAACTGCTGCACTAACAGAAAGAGGAATACCCTTATAGGCAGGTCCGAAAAGAGTTTCAACCTCGATATTGTTCGCCTTTATGCACTCGGCATAGTACTTGCCAAGCTGGGAAAGCTGTGCGCCCGTCTTGTAATTGCCGGTGTTTATAAAATAGGGAGCCTTTCTGCCGCTTTTGAGGGTGAACTCGCCGAAGGTGAGAACGCCGCTGTCAACCATGAACTTGATAAAACTTTCTTTGTAGGTCATAATCCTTTTCCCTTTCGGTATATTTTTATTCATTATAGCACGAAGGGGATATTTTTGCAATACCCCCATGAAAAATCATTATGTATCGGCGCAGAATTATACTGCAACCTCTTCAATAAGCTGCACTGCGCTGCTCTTTTCCTGAGGCTTGCCCCAGATATAACCCTGAATATAGTCACACTTAAGCTTCTTAAGTGTATCCAGCTGGCAGTCAAGTTCAACGCCCTCGGAAATAACCTTGCAGTGGAACATATGACCGATTGAGATAATAGCCTTTACGAAATCACCGCTGTCGTCCCTGTCAACCATATCGTCGATAAAGCTCTTGTCGATTTTGAGCAGGTCTATCGGCAGCCGCTTAAGGTAGCTAAGAGAAGCGTAGCCTGTACCGAAGTCATCAAGGGCAATCTTAACCCCCAGCTTCTTTATTTGAAGCAGGGTTTCAATCGCCTCGTCAACGGAGGAGATAAAGCAGGATTCGGTAATCTCGACTTCAAGCATTTCAGCCGGAAATCCTGTTTCATCAAGTATAGCCTTTATCTCGCCAGCAAGACCTATATCGGTGATATGCCGGGCGGAAATATTTACGGAAACGATAAAATCAGAGTTGGACTTTATCTGCTCCGAGAAGGAAAGCATGGCGTGGCGGAGAACCCACCTGTCTATTTCAAGAATAAGGCCGCTTTTCTCGGCAACGGGTATAAACATTGAGGGAGGAATGGGCGCGCCATTTTCATCCCTAAGGCGAAGCAGGGTTTCAAAGCCGCGAAGGTGCTTTGTTTCAGCCTCGAACTGGGGCTGGAACACAAGATAGAAGCGATTGTACTTAAGAGCCTCTCTTATCTCATTTTCAAGCTTTACCTCGTTCTGTATCTCGGAAAGCATTTGTGCGTCAAAGTAGCAAATCTGGTTCTTACCGTTGCTTTTCGCCCTGTACATGGCGGTATCGGCAAAGCGGAAAAGGCTTTCGCTGTCCTTTCCGTCCTGCGGGAAACGGGCTGCGCCTGCGCTGCATGAGGCGTAGTAATCGCACTTATCGGTATGTATCTTTTCGGAAAGCACGCTCAGGAATTTTTCTGCAAGAGCATTTATATCATTAAGATGATTTCCGCTTATGATTGCTGCAAACTCATCTCCGCCCGTTCTTCCGAGACATACGTCCTCGTCTGCAAGGGATGTCCAGCGGTCGGAAATTTCACGAAGAATAACATCACCGCAGGCATGACCCATTGTGTCGTTGATATTCTTGAAATTGTCCAGGTCGAAAAACAGCAGGTAGAAGGGCTCGCCGTCAGCAATAAGGCTATTGATATACTCTAATGTGCTGCGGCGGTTATTAAGACCGGTAAGCGGGTCGGTAGCCGAAAGGGTGTGCAGGCGGCGTTCGTTTTTCTCATTCTTTTTGATATGGTTGTGCTGCATATAAAGCAACCCCATAATACCGAGAGACATAGGCACTCCTGCAACAGAATCCATATTATGAGATATGAAAACAGCAAGGGAAACGGTTACAAGCTGCAAGGCGTTGACCACCATAGCTATAACGTAGCCTTTCTTGTTGTCGACGTTCAGCAAAAGCAGGCTGAACAGCATAATAAAAACGGTAAGCACTCCCGAAAAGGAGGAAATACCGATTGCTGCGCCGCCTACAATTACATCGCTTATTCCGATTCTGTTTATAACAGCGATAGAAAGGAACAGCAGTATAATCACCGCAACATAAGCGACGAAGCTTATTCTGTCCTTTTTGTTAGCCAATTTCTTCATTTCACCCTCCGCAATTCGCAGCAAATCATGATACGAGCAATAGCCTCCGACGCTATGTGTCCTTTGTACGTAATTCTGAACAAAACAACAGCGGCAATTTGTGGGCAGGTTTATGCTCAGACACAAAAATTTTTATCAATTACAGAATAACACATTTCTTATAAAAAAGCAAGCAAAAATCAGATAATTCTGTACTTTTGTGATTATTCGGTACTTTTATATGACATTTTCTGATATTTCTACCGTTTTTCGGCAAATATTTCGTTTTTTTTGAAAAAAGGCTTGATTTTTTGTTTGCAGTATGCTATAATATCTCTTGCAGTTTAAACTGCGTATGCGGATATGGTGGAATGGCAGACACGTCGGCTTCAGGTGCCGATGATAGCAATATCGTGCAGGTTCAAGTCCTGTTATCCGCACCAGCCTTCGGCTTTGCGCCGTATCGAGGTGTGGCTCAGTTTGGTAGAGCGCTGCGTTCGGGACGCAGAGGCCGTGGGTTCAAGTCCCGTCACCTCGACCATTAAAAATACCCCTCAAAGCGCTGTTTTAAAGGCTTTGAGGGGTTTTTATATTTTTGGTCTTACAGCCGAAAATAGTCAAAAATAGGTCAAAATTTCTTTATTATGGGTGTCAGTATGGGTGTCAAATTTAATTTATAAAATTAATAATAATGAATTAGGCGGAGAAGAACTCCGCCCTTTTTGTTAATTTTCCGAACTCTCTCGGTATTTCTCAATTGCCGCCAGCACATACGCATTCAATGACATTCCCTTAGCTGCTGCAGCTTCCTGAAGGACTGCCTTTTCACCCTTCTTAACTCTGATTTTTATTTCTTCGTAATTAGCCCTGTTGTATCTATCAACACAGGCTTGCTGTTTTTTTGATACAGGCATTTAATCACCCCCAGATTATAATATCACAATTCGCTAATGGGCACAATAGTGATATTGCACAGTATTA
>JBJERK010000063.1:0-4785 GCA_051882255.1 Ruminiclostridium sp. | reverse complement strand
AACTGCGAATGTGCACCCAAAGCTCCCCGCAAAAACTCAGCATAAATCAAGCTTCAAACGGGTCAAGCGCCGTCGCGCTTGCCGGGGGTCAAGGGGGCGGCGGTAGCCCCCTTCAAAAAACACACATTTTCTCTCTTCTCTCTTTTCTCTCAAAAAAATCTCTCTAAAAAACCCCTGTCATTCGTGCGCTGCACGAAAGACAGGGGTTTTCTCAGCTTCCGAATTTGCCGTATTTTCTTACGAACTGGAGGGTGCCGATATATTCTATGGCGAGGACGTCGGGCTCTATGTTGCAGCTTGCGGCATACATCATTACCTTTTCCCATTCGCCGTTCTCGTAGCTGCATGCCAGGTGGAAAATATCGCTGAAAATGCCGTCGCCTGCGATACCCTTCTTGATTTCGTCGGAAACGGGAAGGTCGTCCATGGCTCTTGAAAGGGCTTCTCCGTCGCCGCTGCCGGTAACGATTGAAATAAGACCCATAAGGTAGATTTCGTTGCTTCTTGAGCCTACTCCGCCGCCTGAGTTTCGTGAAATTCTCTCGCAGAAGCGTGCCCTGAACAGGGCAAGGCATAAAATCTCGGCAGGAGAATTGCGGTTAAGCCTTTGAAGCCCCACAAGATAAATCCATTCCTTAAGCCTGTCTATTCCGAGCATTACAAGCGCCTGATGAACTGTTGAAACGGTGTTTCCCTTGTCGGCACAAATCTGATTTATTACCTTAAGAAGCTTGATTGTAAGTACAGGGTCAGTGGAAATTACCGCAGAAATGTACTCAATATTCGGGTCGGGGCTGTATAAAAGGGCAAGAATCTGCAAGAAGGTCTTTATCATAGGCCCGCCGGAACGCTTTGTTTCAAGTACGGGCTTTGCAAAAAAGCCGCCGGTTATGTAGTCTGCACCTATCTCACGGGCAAATTCAAACTGGTCCTGACTCTCAACCCCGTCCAGCATAACCAGCTTTCCCCGCTCACGGCACTTTTTTATCGTAAGGGCAATATCGTCCGGGTCGTTTTCAATGCTGCACCTTATAAGGTCGGCGAAGTTAAAAAGCTCAATATGCTCCTCGGAGTAGATAAGCCCCGAAAGCGCAACCCTGTACCCAAGGCGCTTCAGCCGCATACACTTCTGCAAGGAAGCGGGAGAAGCAAGCATTTCCGTAGGAAGCTCTATAATAATCTTATCCTTTAGGAACAGCTCGTTGAAATTCCGCTCAAGGAAAAGAGGAGAAAAGCGGATATAAGCCGTCCTGCCGTCAAATATGGTCTGCATATTTGCGGTAAGATAATCCTTTGAGTGTGTAATTTCTTCCTCGTCCAGCAGGCTTTCATCACCCTGCGGATTTCTCTTTGAAGCGTAGCTGTATAAAAGCTGGTACATCTCGGTAACGCCCTGGGGATTGAAAATCGGGCGTCTTGAAACAAGAAAACTCATTTTTTAGGTCCTTTACCATTCTATATTTTCAACAGGAGTAGGATTGTCATTGGTGGTAATTTCAGCCACCTTACTGTTCTTAAGCCGTATAACCCTGTCCGCCATAGGCGCTATCGCCGAGTTATGGGTGACGAGAATAACCGTCATTCCGCTGTTGCGGCAGGTGTCCTGCAAAAGTCCAAGTATCATCTTTCCCGTGTTATAGTCAAGAGCGCCCGTCGGCTCGTCACAAAGCAGCAGCTTCGGCTTTTTCGCTAAGGCTCTTGCAATAGCAACTCTCTGCTGCTCGCCGCCTGAAAGCTGGGCGGGGAAGTTATCGAGCCTTTCCCCAAGACCTACCTGCCGCAGGATTTCCTCGGCGGGTATGTAGTCCTTGCAGGTCTGTGCAGCAAGCTCCACGTTTTCCTTTGCGGTAAGGTTCTGTATAAGGTTATAGAACTGGAAAATAAAGCCTATATCGTATCGGCGGTAGGTTATAAGCTCCTTTTTGGAGTATTTCGCAATATCCTTTCCGTCAACAATAACGCTTCCCTCGTCAATGGTATCCATACCGCCCAGCATATTGAGCACCGTGGTTTTTCCCGAACCCGAGGGACCCAGAACTATTGCAAGCTCTCCCTTTTCTATGTCGAAATTAATTCCGTCAGAGGCGTTTATTGTAATTTCGCCCATTCTGTAACGCTTATAAACGTCCTTTACCGATACAAAAGCCATAAAACCGTTCCTTTCGGTCAACCGATAACAATTTCTCTTTCTTCGTTCATTCTTATTGTGCACATGGAGTACTGCTGGGATAAGATAAGCTGTGAGCTGTTGATTCTTACCGTAACGCCGGGGTAAACGCAGCGCCGCACAATTATCCTAAGGTCGTTTGTGTTATCTATCTCTTTTTCTATTTCTTCTATCCTTGTGTGCAGTTCCTTGATAGTACGCATGTGGGTGTACTTTGCCTTTACAGAGGTTGAGAGCATTTCCTCCCGCTCCCTTGTAAGGCCGCCCGCCTTTTTCTGCTGCACAAGTGAGTTACAGATCAGCTCAAGCTGGGAAAGCTGGGTTTCAAGCTCCTTAAGCCGCTTTATAATCTCAATCCGCTCCTCTGCAAGTACTGCCACATTACCTAAGGTAATAAGGGTCCGTATATAAGCGTCAGAGCCTATGTAGTTTGCCTCTATGTCCGAAAGGCAGGTATATTTTCCGCCTACAATCGCAGCCTTTCCGCCCTTTGCGGTAAGCTTTCCGCTGCAGAAAACTGTGCAGCCAACAAAGCTCTGTACGGAAATCTCGCCCTTTGAGGTTATTGTTGAGTTTTCGCAGAAGTTTGCGGTTATATTGCCGCCTGCCTCTACCGTAGAGCTTACAATTCCGAGCCTTACGCTAAGGTTTCCCTTTGCGAAGACCTGCGCTCCCGTAACGTTTCCGAAAACGGAGATATTGCCTTCTGCCTTTACGGAGAAGCTTTCGTTTATATTTCCCTTTACAATAACGTCCCCGATAAAATCTATATTGCCCACGGAAACGTCCACGTCTCCCGATATTGTAACGTCCTTATCCACCACGAAATAGGACTTGTTCCAGCGCAGATTTCCCGAAATAGCGGCAACAAGGTGCTGCTCGTCGTCGGTAAGAGCAATTCCGTTTCCTGTTACCACCTTTGCGGGCTTTCCTGCGTACTGCTTAAGCTCAACGCCTCTTATATCCATTCCGGGAGTACCCTCTGTCTCAGGGAAAATATCCCCGATAACCGTACCCTCACGGATATTCTGTATTGTTCCAAGGTCACGGTAGTCCACGTTTCCGAACTCGTCGGTCTTCATTTCCGGGACTTCTTTTCTGTCGAAATGGTAGATAATATAGCCGTTCTGCCCGTCAACAGGAGGCAGTCCCTTGGCGATAAGCACGCTTCTGCCGTAAATATGCTCGTCCAGCATTTTGGTAAGCTCCGCTTCCCGAACAAAACGGCGCACGCCCTTATTTGTAAGCGCGTCCTTTATCATCTGGAGCGTTACGGGAACGCCGCCGTTCTTTGCCTCGGTAATGCTTAAGTGGGCGGTCATAAACTTCTCGTCTACGTCAAGAACAATTGTTCCGTCAACAGGATATGCCATATTATCATCTCCTTATATGGGTTATTATATCATAAAAAGAGCCGAAAGGCGATTCCTTAAAACGATAAAATAATCTTAAAATGGTTTGCAAAGCAAACATGGAGCGAAAGCTCCGAAAATGCGTTAGCATTTTATTTTAAGGTTATTATATCATAAAAAGAGCCGAAAGGCGATACCTTAAAACGATAAAATAATCTTAAAATGGTTTGCAAAGCAAACATGGAGCGAAAGCTCCGAAAATGCGTTAGCATTTTATTTTAAGGTTATTATATCATAAAAGAGCCGTAAGGCGATTCCTTAATATGATAAAATGTTCTTGAAAAAAGTGCTGACGCACTTTTTTCAAGGTTATTATATTATTATAGCATAAAAACTGCTACATTTCCACAAAAAATTGAAATTTTTTCGGGAATTTATATTAAATTTTTGATATTTTTGCGAATTTCGCCATTAACTTCTTCGTCCCCGAGGTATCAAAGCTTATTTCAAGCAGAGTATCGTTTCCAAGGGGCATTGCTGTAAGCACAGTTCCGTCGCCGAAGGTTCTGTGATGAATACGTTCTCCCGCAGAAAAGCTCTGTACCTCCGCCGTTTCTTCCGATTTAGGTGCAGTATGCCTTTGCAGGTAGCCGCTGTCCGCTGTACGGGGCTTTGAGTAACCGCCCTCCCGCATATTTCTTGTCTTATCCTCGTACTCGATATATTCCGAGGGTATCTCTCCAACAAAGCGGGAAACCCTGTTGTGCTGGGTCTGTCCGTAGAGAAGTCTGCTCTGGGCAGTGGTTATAAACAGCTCTCTTTTTGCCCTTGTTATTGCAACATAACAAAGCCGCCTGTCCTCTTCAAGCTCAAAAGCGTCTGCAAGACTTCTGTATGAGGGGAAGATATTCTCCTCTGCCCCCACGATAAACACCCGCTCAAACTCCAGTCCCTTTGCGGCGTGCATTGTCATAAGGGAAACACGGTCGGAGGTGCTGTCGTAGCTGTCAAGGTCGGAGATAAGGGCAACCTGCTGCAAGAAGTCAAAAAGACTTGCGTTTTCGTTCTCCTCGGTAAAGGTTATCATGGAGGATTTAAGTTCCTTTATGTTCTCAATACGGGTCTGTCCCTCTTCCCCCTGAGTCAGCAGCATATTCATATAGCCCGACTGCTCCATAATATCGTCAAAAATAGCAGTTATATCCCGTTCCTCCGCAGTTTCCGAAAGCTCCCGGAACATCTGCCCCACGGGTTTAAGCACCTTTG
>JBJERK010000062.1:0-4826 GCA_051882255.1 Ruminiclostridium sp. | reverse complement strand
CGCTTCCGCTGAAAATAGTCAAGCTTGACAAAGCGTTTGTGGACGAGATGAACAATCCTAAAATGCATATAGTGGTGCAAAACACTGTGAAAATGCTTAAGGATATGAAAATGGAAATTGTTGCCGAGGGTATTGAAACCCGGTCAATGGTGGAGCAGTTTGCTGCGCTGAGCTGCGATTTTATTCAGGGCTATTATTTCTCAAAGCCTGTACCCCGGGACAAATTTGTGGAATTCATCAGGGCAAATATGCAAATGGCTTGATTTTTCTGCAAAAGGCAGTATCATCGCAACCGAGGTGCACGCAAAATGAAAAAAGCCGGTAAAATAATAGTCAGAGCGCTGCTGATACTTCTTGCAGCGGCGCTTCTGTTCACTCTTGCAACCTTTATTATTCACAGCATCAAAACCGGGGAGGAAATCGCCCTGCTCAAAGAAAAGGGATACTATAACCCCGTTTCGGTAGGCGATTATTCCCTAAACGTTTCGCAGTTCGGAAACCCCGACGGTAAGCATACAATCGTTGGTCTTGCGGGGCTTGGTATGGGGGATTATCCGGTGGCGGCAAGGCAGATGACAGCCTGTCTTGAGGAGGATAATCTTGTTGTATTCGTTGACCGCGCGGGCTACGGCTTCAGCGACGATACGGAAAATGAAATGACCCTCGAATACATAGTTGAGGACTACCGCAAGGCGCTTAAAAACGCAGGAATTGAGGCGCCCTATATTCTTATGCCCCATTCAATCGGCGGCGCTTATGCGAATTACTGGGCAAGCAATTATCCGGAGGAAATCGAGGGAATTGTGTTTGTGGACGGCTCTCAGCTGAGCGAAAACGCCTTCGCCGAAGAAGCTGTATCCGAAGTCGGGATAGGCGACAGAATAAACGTAATTTTAGCAAAAGCAGGCTTCGGAAGATATGTTCTGCGTGACTATATGTACCACTATCCAGATAATTATTCCGAGGAGGAGCAGTATCTCGGCGACGCCCTCTCCCTTATGACAATTGATTCTGTTGCACCCATATCCGAAGCGGGACTGCTGTCAAAAAACGGGCAGGAGGCTTTTAACGGCATAATCACAAACGATATACCAAAGCTTTATATCTGCGCAAGCTGGGGCATTGAAACAAAGGAGGATATAATCGAGCTTAACACATGGATTAACCGCCAGATTGAGATTAACAATATGGATATGCCGCTGCGGTCTTTGGATATTAGCGACGATACTGCTGAAGCGGCGCTTGAAAGCTTTGAAAAGGCGAGAAGGGAAACAATTTATCCTTATGCGGAAAAGATGGGAAACTGTGAGGTTGTCTGCCTTGCGGGGGATCACATGATTTTTGAGCAGAAGCCTGCGGAATGTGGGGAGATTATAAAGGGATTTGTTGAGGGGCTTGATGAATAAGCTTTTGGGGCAGTTGGTGAAAAGCCGCGGCATTCCCTTGAAAAAACAGCAAAAAGCCGCCTCTTAACGAGACGGCTTTAACTCTGTTGTGTTACTGCAATTACTTGGTCTTCTTAGCAGTCTTCTTTGCAGCGGGCTTTGCTGCGGGAGCCTTCTTTTCAGCAGCGGGCTTAGCAGCTGCGGGCTTTCTGCCGCAAGCTCTCTTAGCGGGCTTTTCAGCAGGCTTTTCTTCAGCCTTTACTTCTGCCTTGACCTCAGCCTTAACCTCGGCAGCGGGAGCTTCCTCCTTTACAGCCTTAGCAGCAGCGGGCTTTGCAGCCTTAGCAGCCTTAGCGGGCTTAGCAGCAGCCTCCTTCTTAGCGGCAGGAGCCTTAGCGGGAGCCTTCTTAGCTGCGATGAAAGCGAAAATGTCTGCGCTGCTTTCAGCTGCGCCTTCTACCTTGAGAGCGCCGGAAGCGATAGCGTCAGCGGGAGTAACCTTGCCTGCAAGAAGCTTCTTGAAGGTATCAGCTGTTGCCTTGAAGGTAGCGGTGTTGTCCTCGTAATCGTAGGGCTCAACGCTGAGAACGCCATTCTGGAAAGCAGCGTAGAAAATACCGGAGCCTTCGCCTTCGATTACAAACTGGAATGCGAACTGACCCTCAAGCTTCTTAACGTCAGCCTTGAGAATAGCCTTCTTTAAATCAGAGAAAATTTTGTCGTATGTCACTTTAGTTGCCATTTTGAGTTTCCTTCCTTTCAAAACAAGTGTATGCCGTGTTTTTTAGCATTATAGCACAAATTTTTCCCGATTTCAAGCGCTTTATCGCAACTTAGTGCAATATGTTTAAAAAATTAATCAAATTCGGGCGAAAACAGTATTAATTTACGATAAAACAGCGGTTTTACGGCTGAAAATCCGGCTTTTTTGTATATTTTTTTATGTGCAGTTCGTCTGCTTTCGGCTTTTTGTGCATTATATAGACGAAAAACGAATATAAATTTGTAAGCAGGCTGTCGATAAACCGCCATCCTGAAATACAGCGCTTTCGACAAGCTTAATTATAGCAGTATATTTTATGGGGCAGCTGCTGCACCAAAAAAATTATCGGGAAAGGTAGGTTTACTGTTATGATGTGCACCTTCGACGACATAAGATGCAAGGAAATCATCAACATAAAAAGCGGAAGAAAATTAGGCTATGCCGACGACGTGGAATTTGACACATGTACAGCGAAAATCTGCCGCATAGTGGTCTACGGCAGGAACCGCTTCTTCGGGCTTTTAGGCAGAGAAGACGACTTTACAATCTGCTGGAACGATATTGAAATAATAGGAGAGGACACAATACTTGTGAGCTGCGACCTGCCTGCACGCACAAAAAAGAACGGCGGAAAGCTTAAAAGTTTGTTAAAATAGCATAAAAGAAAATTTTCGGAAAATTGTTGTAAAAAGCGGAATGTTATGGTATAATACTAAAGTCGGTTTATGAGCCGATAATCCGCACGTCTGCTGTAACGCCCCCGGTGCCGCTTCTGCGGTAGGGCGCATAATACAGGCGGAGGAAAAATAACCAAAAAACAGGAGGACGCTACCATGGCAGTAGTATCAATGAAGCAGCTTCTTGAAGCTGGCGTACACTTTGGTCACCAGACAAGACGCTGGAACCCGAAAATGGCTCCCTACATTTTCACAGAAAGAAACGGAATCTACATCATCGACCTTCAGAAGACAGTCAAGAAGCTTGACGAAGCTTACAACTTCATCTTCAACGTAGCAGCAGAGGGCGGCGAGGTTCTTTTCGTAGGAACAAAGAAGCAGGCTGCTGATTCCGTTAAGGAAGAAGCAGAAAGAGCAAACGCTCACTATGTAAACGCAAGATGGCTGGGCGGTATGATGACCAACTTCAAGACCATCCAGAACAGAATCAAGAGACTTGAACAGCTCCACACAATGGAAACAGACGGCACCTTCGACCTTCTCCCCAAGAAGGAAGTAAGCCAGCTTACTCTCGAAATCGAAAAGCTTGAAAAGTTCCTCGGCGGTATCAAGAACATGAAGAAGCTCCCCGGCGCTTTATTCGTAGTTGACCCCCGCAAGGAAAAGATTGCAGTTTCCGAAGCTAAGAAGCTTGGTATCCCGGTTGTTGCTATCGTAGATACAAACTGCGACCCCGATGAAATCGACTATGTAATCCCCGGAAACGACGACGCTATCCGTGCGGTTAAGCTTATCGCAGGCGCTATGGCTGACGCTATCATCGCAGCTCGTCAGGGCTCCGCTGACGCAGAGGTTACAGGCGAAGAGGCTGAACCCGCAGCAGAAACAGAAGAAGCAGCAGAATAATCCAATTTACCATACACTATAATAATAAGGAGAAAAAACAATGGCTATTACAGCACAGGACGTAAAGCAGTTAAAGGAACTCACAAACTGCGGCATGATGGACTGCAAGAAGGCTCTCGAGGAAACAAACGGCGACGTTGACGCCGCTATCAAGTACCTCCGTGAAAAGGGTCTTGCAAAGGTTGCTAAGAAGTCCGGCAGAATTGCTGCTGAAGGACTTGTTTACGCTAAGATTGACGAAGCAAAGAAGGTCGGCGTTGTTGTTGAAGTAAACGTTGAAACCGACTTTGCAGCCAAGACAGACAGATTTATCGAATTCGTTGAGATGGTTGCTCAGGCAGTTATCGACAACGATGTTGCAGACGTTGAGGCTCTTAAGGAAGTTGTTCCCGCAGGCGAAAGCGAAAAGGTTGTTGACATTCTCAACGAGAGAATTGCTACAATCGGCGAAAATATCCAGATCAGACGCTTTGTAAGAATGACAGGCGACCTTTACACCTACGTTCACAACGGCGGCGGCTCCATTATCGGTTCTATCATCAAGCTTGAATCCGACAACGGCGCTGACGAGGCAGTAAAGGCAGTTGCTAAGGACCTCCTTCTCCAGATTACAGCAAGCGCTCCCCAGTACGTTCAGCAGTCTGACGTTCCCGCTTCCGTAATCGAAGCTGAAAAGGAAGTTCAGCTTAACCTCGTAAAGCAGGAGAACGCTGAGTCCAAGAAGCCCAAGCCCGAAAACGTTCTTGAAAAGATTGTTGAAGGAAGAATGAGAAAGTTCGCAGAGGAAATCTGCCTTCTCGACCAGCCCTTCGTAAAGGACCCCTCAATCACCGTTGCAAAGTATATTGCAAACGCAGGCAAGAACATCAAGGTTGTTGAGTTCGCTCGTCTTGAAAAGGGCGAAGGTATCCAGAAGAAGGAAGAAAACTTCGCTGACGAAGTTGCTTCCATGATTAAGTAAGCTATTTCATAAGCAGGCTGTCGTACTTTTCGTATGACAGCCTGTTTTTTATTGAGATTTCTGAGCCAAGAGATGCTGAGAGATTTCTGAGCCAAGAGATGCTGAGAGATTTCTGAGCCAAGAGATGCTGAGAG
>JBJERK010000061.1:0-4849 GCA_051882255.1 Ruminiclostridium sp. | reverse complement strand
CCTCCGTTTATGTTGTTAAGCCATTTTAATCATTTTAAGTCTTGCAGGTGCTTCCTGCTCAGCGCCGTTTACATAGGTCTGACCGGGTATCTGCGGCGTCATCTCGATAGCGCCGACAACGCCGTTCTGGTCCTTACCGACATACAGGGATGTTACAATCGGGTTGGTGGGCTGCAGCTTGGTGCTTGCAACAGTGCTGGTCTGAATTATCTCCCTCTTGTCATCGGGCACGAACTTGATTTTCAGCGTGAGCTCACGCACTCCCGTTGCCTTCGTGTTCTCGTCAAGGATATTCTGAACGATTTTGGACATTTCATAGTCCACACGTTCCATAATCCCGCCTTTTGCCATCTCGAGAATGGATTTCATTTTTTCTTCGGTCTGCATAATTTTTTCCTCCTTTTTATCAGAACGGATAATCGTCATCCGTTGGGGTTGTGTCTACCTTTACGTTGGCATTAGTCGAAACCGGCTGCTGCGCAGGTGCTGTCTGAGCAGACTGCGCCGGCTGAGAACCGGGCATAATGCATACGAACTCGCAGACGAGTTTCCTCGCCTTTTTCGGTTCTCCCGTTGTCTTGTCCGTCCACTCGTCAACTTTTATGGTGCCGATTGCAAGAACCGTATCGCCTTTTTTTATGCCGGCAGCATAACGCGCTACCGAGTGCCAGCATTCGCAGCTTGTCCATATTGCCGTTGTAGTTCCGTCCGCCTCCTGCTTATCGTCGCATTTCACGGAAAATTTTGTGAGGCTGGAATTCTTATCTCCCACCGTTTTATACTCTGCGTCCCTTGCAACGGGACCGCAGACCATAAAGCTTTTTTTGTCATCGCATTTAGTGAACATCTGTTTTTCCCTCCGTTACAGCTTTCAATTTTTCGTTGATTTCCGCCGCTTTCTCGCCGTTGGCGGAAAAGTCGAACCAGTCAGAAATATTAGTAACGCCATCTTTGAGGGAATTGAGTATTCCTCTGTACTCGCCGAGCTCATCGGCGGTAATATCTTCAATGGAATGTCCCAGCCTCTTCTCTATAAGGGGCTGTTTAACGCCGATTTTGCCGAATGCCATAAGCATATTCTTTGCACGGTCGATAAGCGGAACGTCGTTTTCTCCTGCAAGAGTGCGCTTACACTCCGCTACAGCTGAATTTACAAGGTCTGGCGGAATAATAGCAAGAATTCTTGCCCTGAGCCTGCGCCCTGCATTATTGGCGTTATTCTCGTAAATGTCTCGCTGTGAGGTAAGCCTTTTTGCTCCATTGCTTGTATCTCTGATATGCTTTACGGCGAAATTCTGACAGCTTCTGGTGTTGGTTTCAAGGTCCCAGGCATAAGCCATCATCTCACTTTCCCCGTCTTTCTGGGACAGCTCCTTTATTCCGTAATCAATATTGCCCCAGCAGCGGGCAATTTCCTCTGCAAGACGTATTGACGGACCCGAGATAGTCTCGCTGCCTCTCGGGTAGCTGTATGTAGCTTTTTCAGCAAATTCCGCACGCTGACAAGCCAGCATTACCTTTGAAAATGCTGCAATTTCGTCTCTCGGAAACTGCTTAGCAAGCAGCATCATGCCCTGAACCTCGCCTATAGCTCTTGTCTGCTCAACCTTAACGGTGCCCGCATTTATGCTTACAGGACTTTCGCTCCCGACCTCTGCCGGCGCAAAGGGATTTTCGTAATCGCTCATAGTTCCTCCTTAAACTCCGTATTGTTTCAGCTTCCATTGAGGCAGATTTATTGTCATTACCTCGCTTTTTTCGCCGCCGTAGCCGTACCAGTTGCCGCTATCCAGACAGCTTGCGTAAATGTCCAGGTCACGGTCTGCCTCCTGCGCACCGATGTCAACAGTAACATCATCGCAGATATATATAGCGGTAGAATACGGCGGCTTTTTCTCGACTGCAATAAAGACAAATCCCTCGGGCTTAATCCCCGTTGCCGCCTCGTAACCTCTCAGATACCAGGCTGCCTGAACGTGGTAGCGGTATCGGTTAAGCGCATTAGAGAAGCCTTCGGGGCTTGCGTCCTCCGTCGTTTTCAGGTCTATCAGATAGCCCTTGTTAACTTTATCCGGGCGGCATTTGCACAGCGTTCCGGTCCGATTATCAGTCCAGTAGTATGATGTTTCGGTAGTTCCGCCCGTGAGCAGAGCTGCTGCCTTAGGGTTGGAAAGCGCCGCCTTTGCCATTTCCTGCGCCTTCTCGTAATCGGCGGCGCTTATTTCCTTTCTGTCTCCGAGAGCCTCTGTAAATTCCGCATACAGCGCTTTGCCTTCCTTTGTACGTTTATCGCACAAAGGGGCAACAGCGTATTCGCTTGAAAATTCGCTGGGCTCCAGGAGCAGCTTGTGGAAAGCCGAACCGAAGAGCAGCGCAGGTGTCTGCTCTTCTTCGGGGTTATCCTTTTTATACCTGTATTTTTCGGGGCAGGTATGTATCAGGTCGAGGTCTGACTTGCTCACGCCCTCGCCGCTGTGGTAATCGGCGTTGCTGTTTTTGATTACATTATCCATTCTCTACGTATCCTCCCGCTTAATCTCAATAACCTTAGTAGCCCTGCGCACGGTATCCGATACCTCGCTGACTGCCTCCAAAAACTCCTCGTACTTTCCCAGCACGTTCTCATACCTCTTAACCATAGCCTCCAAGTCCTCTACAACTAACTTCAGCGCAGCAACAAAGTAGGGAATTTCGTACACATTAACCCCGTTCTTGCCGAAGCAGGAGTCCACTACCTAAGTCCGATAGCCGTTAACTCCGTATACTATAGCCTTGTATGCGGACATAGTGCCGCTCTCGGTGGATACGTCTGCCTTATCAACCTCTTCAAATATCATCGTTTTCTTCCTCCTCTTCTACAACCTCGTCCGACCTGCAGTAAGGGCAGCCGAGATAGTTTTCCGTTCCGGGTACTCCCCAGTATTCCGTTGTGTCCCCGGGATAGCTTATCAGCTCCTCAGTCACCCTGCCGCAGCTCAGACACTTATACTTCATCGGTGAGCTCCTTCTCGACGAGCCGCTCGTTGTAGAACCAAACTCCGTTGTGTTCAATATACTCGTACCGGGTTTCGAATCTGCTTGTATCGAAACTCTCCACGTGCTTTGAAATTTTCTTGTCAAGAATTTTGGCGAGTATGTCCAGTCCTTCTGAAACATGTATTCCTTTTTCAGTGCACCCTGCCTCAAACTTTACTCCGTTGACAGAAATGGACTCCAACATAGACTTAGCCGACTTTGACCACTCTTCACATATATCCTTTATAAACCGATTTACTGTAATCATATAAATCCTCCTTAATCCTCATAGTGTCCGTATATCTTACCGTAGCAGCTGAGGCAGTAAACATAGCCATAGCCGCTGATGTATCTTTTGTGCCGCTTTCCGCAGCGCTTGCAAGCTCTCGGTTTCATCATGTCCCCTCCTCAATTCCTCTGAGCTCGAGGACGTACTCGAAGCCGTTCTCGTCCTTGAACCGTATCTCGGTCACGCCCGTCTCGTTGGCAGCGGCGCAGCTCAGCACCTTAAACCGCTTACCAAGAACTGCAACCTCACGGGTGCAAAATTCGATGAAATCAATAACCGGAAGTGCCGCTTCCTTGACTTCTTCGGCAGGTCCTTCCGCCTGCGTTTCGCTATTGACTTTTGCCGGGATTTCTGATATAATATCGTTGTCGATATTTTCGGATTTCTCCGAAACTTCAGAGCTTGTAACAGTTGCCGCTGCTGCAGGCTCTTTTTTCTTTGCCTCTGCCCGGTTTATTTTGTTTCTGACAGCGCCTTTAGTCATTCCGTACTTTTCAGCTAACTCGGCGGTTGTCATTCCGCTGTTGTAATCAGCGAAAAATTCTTCTGTTGGTACTTTTACGTGTGGGCTGTGCTTCGGCTTGTCCTCAGGCTTGGGAGTTGATTCTCTGAGCTCCAGCAATCCATTTTTTGCCCAGTTTGTGATGTTGTTGAACGTAGTTTTCGGGTTCAACCCGTACCTTTCTGCGATTTCTCCCGAGGTCATACCGCTCTGGTAGTCCCTTATAATCGCATTTTTTAATTCTGCTTCCAAAATTTCGTCCTCCTTGTTTTTACGTTTTTGTTTATACAGCACATGTCTTATATACAGATGCACTATATTCTTGAATTTGTAGCAGCGGAGCTTGTCCGATAGTTCGTAGTGCTGCGCCGCTTCTTGTGCTGCCCAGAAAACTGTCTCCTCGTCCGCCTCCGGGTGGTGTTTGCAGTAGGTTTTTGCCATAGCTGCTGCCCTGCCATAAAAATCGGGATAAGAGTAGGGGCAGCCTTTTATAAAGCCTTTCATTCCAGATCCTCGTAAAACGCAGCGGTGACGTTATCCAGACTTGTAAAGCCCTCGCCTCTTGTTGCCACTATTATTGCAGTTCCTGCAATATAGTCAGTTCTGCTCCGATACAGCTCGGTGGCTGCTCGGTTTTTCGGGAGCAACAAAAGCTTGCCTTCCTCGTTGACTATCATCCGGATATTTCCGGGAAGAGGAACTACCTCTATGTAACCGCCGACAATATCCTGGAATGCTTCAAGCGTGTTAGGAATAGTCTTCCGATACGACGGCTTGTCCGGCTCGATGATTACTACTCTGATTTCCTTTTCCATTTACTTCTCCTTCTTCTTGAACGCCTTATAAAACGTCAAAAGCTTGTCCTTGCTTTTTGTGGAAAGGGTTTCGTACACTTCCAATAAAACCCCGTAGGCTTCCGTTGGGCTTTTCTCGTCGCTAAAATAATCGTACTTAGCGAAAATCTTTGCGAGCTCGTAGATACTTATAGGCTGTATTTTCATAGCATTTTCTCCTCCTCCGTGATTTCCCTGTACAGCTTCTTC
>JBJERK010000060.1:3715-4855 GCA_051882255.1 Ruminiclostridium sp. | reverse complement strand
ACTCAAATTCCGCTCAAAGTAAAATAATCTTTGTCATTTACTATAGTATGAAAGCACACAATTTTTACAGATTTATAATCGACCTGCTTTACCCGAATATATGCCCCGTCTGCGGCGTAAGAATAGACTATAACGGGGATTTCTGCGATGCCTGTCGTGAAAAGCTTATCCTCTACAAAGGCGATTACCCGATAGAAAATGCTGATGATACCGCCTTCTTCTGCGAGTACACAAAGGAAGTAAAGGCGATTACCCTGAAATTCAAGAAAGACCCTTGCGGGAATACATATTACGCTTATGCAAAGGGAATTGCCGCCGCTTTAGCGGAAAAGAAGCTGTCGGATAGGATTGACCTTATACTCTTTGTGCCTATGACAGCGGCAGATAAGCGGAAAAGAGGCTATAATCAGACTGAGCTTATTGCGAAGGAGCTTCACTATATCCTTGAAAAGCCCTGTTTAAATGCACTTGTCAAGGTAAGGGAAACCCGTTCACAGAAAAGCCTTTCTGAGAACGAGCGGCGGGAAAATGTTAAAAACGCCTTTTCGGTTAGAAGTCCCGAACAGCTTAAGAGCAAAAATGTTCTTGTTATTGATGATGTATGTACAACAGGAAGTACGCTAAGCGAGGCGGCAAGAGCAATAAAAGCCGCAGGAGCAGATAAGGTGTATGCCGCCGCATTTGCAAAAACGGCGGGGATAGCAGAAAAAGGGGATAAAACCGAGGAAAATGCAGTAAATTAAGGCAAGGTATTGACTAATGCAAAAAATAATATTATAATATTTTTTGTAGATATTGTTTTGTCAGGAGGCTTACTATGAAGATTTTTTACGACCTTAACGGCTCTCTTTATGTGAATATAACCAACCGCTGCCCCTGCGCCTGCACCTTCTGCATAAGAAAGAACGACAACACGGTTGGGGAAAACGACAGCCTGTGGCTTGAACACGAGCCGACCGTGGCTGAAATCAAGGCGGCTTTTGACGAGGTTGACGCTTCAAAGTACGATGAGGCGGTTTTCTGCGGCTACGGCGAGCCTATGGAGCGACCCGACGAGCTGGTTGAAATCGCAAGGTACATCAAGGAAAAAACGGGTATGAAAATCCGTGTAAATACCAACGGTCTGGTGTCCCTTATGCA
>JBJERK010000060.1:0-3615 GCA_051882255.1 Ruminiclostridium sp. | reverse complement strand
AGAGTCCGCAAGTACATCTCCAACAACAGGGATTACGATTAATGGAAATAAGGCTTGCAGGCGTTGTCCCCAACTCCTATGTTGACGGACCGGGAATACGCTTTACGATTTTTGTGCAGGGCTGCCCTCACCGCTGTCCCGGCTGTCACAACCCCGCAACACATGATTTCGGTGGGGGAAGACCTGCCGAAACAGACAGAATTTTCAGCAAAATAACCTCCGATCCCCTTGTGAAAGGTGTTACCTTTTCGGGCGGCGAGCCTTTTTGCCAGAGTGCGCCCCTTGCCGACCTTGGGGAAAAGCTGAAGGCGGCGGGCTACCATATTATGTGCTATTCGGGCTATACCTTTGAGGAGCTGCTGAAAAAAAGCGGAACGGACAGGGATATAAGAAAGCTTCTGGGCGTTATCGACGTCCTTGTGGACGGAAGATTTGTACTCGCAGAGAGAAGCCTTGAGCTTCGGTTCAGGGGCAGCCGCAACCAGCGGCTTATAAACGTCCCCGAAAGCCTTAAAACGGGAAAGGCAGTCACTATTGAGCTTTAGAATAATTACAGCGTCGGCGCTGCTTGCGGTCAGTATGCTTCTGACTTCCTGCAGCGCCGACAATGGCGAAAACTACATATTTAAAGCGGTTATAAGCGAAAATCCCGCAACTCTCGACCCTCAGACCTCGGTAAATGACAGCGCAGAACAGGTAATCCCCAACATTTTTCGTGGCTTATACAGGTACAGCGGAACGGAAATCCTGCCGGATATGGCGGAAAGCTGTGAGGTAAGCGATGACGGACTTGTGTGGGAATTTACCCTTGAAGACGATGTTTACTGGTATGACGGGGAAGAATTTACCGCAAAATGCACTGCCTACGACTATGTGTTTGCCTTTCGGCGGCTTCTTAGTCCTGCGGCAAAGGCAAAGCGGGCGGAGGAATACTACTGCATAAAAAACGCTGAAAAGGTGAACAGGGGAGAGCTGACGGCGGAGGAGCTGGGCGTAACGGCGCTAAGCGAGCTGAGCCTTCGGATAACCCTTGAGCGCCCCTGCCAGAATTTCAAAGCGCTGCTTGCCCAGCCGCCAGCTATGCCCTGTAACGAGGAATTTTTTCTGAAAACTAAGGGGCAGTACGGGCTTTTCGCAGACTGTATTGCCTCAAACGGGGATTTCTGGGTCAGCGGCTGGCGCTATGACAAGTGGAGCGACGAGGGCAACTACATCACCCTTCGCCGCAATGCCAAAAGCGCAGAACAGCGGCAGATTTTCCCCTACGGGATTAATTTTTACATAGGCTCCGACGGTTTTTCAGCTATGAAATCGGGAGAAATCCAGTGTTATTCTGCGAAAAATCCGGAGGAAGCCGCCGAGCTTTCCAAGAAATTTGATTTTATCGAAAACGAAACCGCTGTGTGGGGAATTGTTTTCGGTGGTGCAGTAGGAAAAAGCGCCGGGCTTCGTGCTGCCCTTGGCGGCAGTATCCAGCAGCTGAACGGGGGAGAAATTTACTCTCCAGCCGATTTTCTTGTGCCTGAGAGTTCCGCTGAGTGCAAGGCTTACAGGCAGTCTGCGGGCAGCGTAACCGTACCCAGTTCCGATATAGAGCTTACTTCGGCTGAAAGCCTTACCGGACTGCGAATGATAATGCCGGAAAACAGCGAGCTGAGAAAATGGGCTGACGGGGTTTTGCAGATATGGCAGAAGAAGTTCGGTATTTTCTGTTCAATTTCCGAACTGTCCGAAAGCGGATTTGCCACCGCATTTGAAGCTGGAGACTATGATATTGCCCTTATCCGCATAAGCGGCTGTGCTGTTTCCGACTACTTTGCGCCATTTCTGACAGGCGGCGCAAAAGCAGAAAATCAGAAGTTCATACACATTATGAACAGCGCCTTAAGCTCAATAGATATTGCTTCCTCTGCGCCCTTTTATCTTGAAGCGGAGCAGTTTTTGCTTGACAGCTTTTACTTTGTTCCTGTCTGCACAGAAAAGGAACGTACATTCTTCGGCAAGGGTGTGAGCGGAGTTGAATACTGCCCGAAAACAGGCGCTTTCAGCTTTCGCAGTGCATTAAAGAAATAGACTTTCATAAAAGGAGATAGCTATGAACAATATTGTAATTTACAGCAGCAAAACCGGCTTTACCGAAGCTTATGCCAAGAAAATCGGGGAGGAGCTTTCCTGCCCGGTAAAGAGCATTAAGGAAATTACCCCTCAGCAGCTTTCCTCTTGTGACAGGGTGATTTACGGCGGCTGGATAATGGCTGGGAAGATAAGCGGCTATGATAAAATCGCAGCTATTAGCCCGAAAAATCCTGTTATTTTCGCAGTCGGTATGACTAAGCCATCAGATGAGCTTACCGAAAAGATAAAATCCGATAATAACCTTGGAAGTCTGCCCTTTTTCTATTTTCCCGGCGGCTACCGACCTCAGAAGCTTAACTTTCTGTACAGGGCTATGCTTGGAATGATAAGAAAAAGCATTGAGAAAAAGCCGGAGAAAACCGATGACGACCTGTACGCTCTGGAGATTTACGGCGGCGCGGAAAAGACGGATTTTGAGGCGATAAGGGCGCTTACCGACAGTATAAAATAATAACAGCCTGCAAAGCATTTTACTTACTTTGCAGGCTGTTTTTTCAGTCATTCCAGAGTACTATATTCCCCGACTCAATCGTCCTTTTCATATCAATTATACGCTGATTTGAGGAACCCCGAAACCGTAGGGAAATATCCTTTAGCTCTTTTTGAAACCTACCGTCAACAAGCACATCAATAAGCCCGAGAATATCGTTCGTAACCTCGCAGCAGCCCCGACTTTCGGGATTTCTCAGCTCTTCAAGGGTAAAGCCCGAAAAAGCCCATATTGTTTTAGTAGGATACTTTTCCTTGACCCGTTTCAAAAAGGGAAGCAGCGCCCGCTGATTTTCGGGTTCAAATGGCTCTCCGCCAAGAAGCGTAAGCCCGTTTATATAGGAGGGCGCAAGCATTTCCAGCAGCTTTTTTTCCGTTTCCTCGGTAAAGGGCTTTCCGTAACAGAAATCCCAGGTCTGGGGCTGGAAACATTCCTCGCAGTGATTGCGGCAGCCGGACACGAACAGGGTTACACGAACGCCGTTGCCGTTTGCAATATCGCTGTTTTTGATTTCGCCGTAGAACATACTGATACCCTCCATTCATAATGCTTGATTTTATGTACGATTAAAGGTGAAGCACTCTCTCCTTGATTTCCTGAGTACGTCCCTGATTCCAGAACTGAGTGCCTATATAGCCGCAGGTACGTCTTGCTACGTTCATGGTATCCTGGTCCCTGTTTCCGCATTTGGGGCAGGTCCAGACAAGCTTGCCCTCAACGTCCTGTATCTCGATTTCTCCGTCCCAGCCGCACTTCTGGCAGTAGTCGCTCTTGGTGTTAAGCTCAGCGTACATAATGTTGTCATATATGAACTTGATAACCTGCAAAACAGCTTCAAGGTTATGCTGCATATTGGGTACTTCGACATAGCTGATTGCGCCGCCGCTGGAAAGCGCCTGGAACTGAGACTCGAATTTAAGCTTATCAAAGGCGTTTATTTCCTCGGTAACGTGAACATGATAGCTGTTGGTGATGTAACCCTTGTCTGT
>JBJERK010000059.1:5789-21882 GCA_051882255.1 Ruminiclostridium sp. | reverse complement strand
AGTCCCGGAAGCTCCATTATTTCAAGCAGCTCTTCTCTGCTGTCAATTCCTACCCTGTTCATGCCGGAATTTACTTTAATATGTATCTTTATCGGCTTTCCGGCTTCGGAAGCGGTTCGGGAAAGCATTTTCGCCTGTTCTACCGAAGCGGCGGTCTGTTCAAGGTTATTTGCGGCAATCTCCTCCTGCATTTCCCTGTCGCAGTAGCCGAAAACCACAATCTGCGCCGCCGGCAGTATTTTACGCAGCTCTATTCCCTCCACGGGATTTGAAACCGCATAGCTTTCAACGCCCTGCGCCCAAAGCTCCCTTGCCACGATACCAACATCGTGACCGTAGGCGTTAGCCTTTACTACCGCCATAACCTTTTTTCCCTTAGCGGCGGCTTTAATAAGGGAAATGTTGTTGTCCAGAGCGTCAAGGTCGATTTCCGCCCAGACCCGTTTAAGTAATCTGTCCATTGTATGCCTTCGTTCTGCCGAAAATTTCGGCAAATTTCAAATTTCTATTGTATTTTATGATATTTTGTGATAAAATAATAGTAACTTTATTTTGTAGCAGTAAGCCTTCTTGCTTACAAAAGCTTTACATTATCTATTATATACTTTTCACCGTATAATTTCAACTACTTTTTTATTTTTCGGAGGAAAAATGGCAGTAAAAAGAAAAAGCAACTGGTATATATATCTTATTGCACTTATAATCTCCTTTGTCGTGCTTGGATTTTTTGTAAGCAGTATCTGGGACTCCCTGTTTCCTGCTTCAAAAAACAGCGACGGAAGCTACTCCGCCTCAGGCTCGGACTTCCGCCCTTCGGCAGACATAAAGATAACCGCACTTCTTATGCTTTCGGATATGAAGGCGGCGACCCCAACCTATTATATGCTTGCAAACTACCGTCCGAGAGACGAGGTTATCGTTTTCGTACCCCTGCAGGAAAATCTTAAGGCAAATTATAAGGGCAGCAGCGGCAGCCTTTACGAGCTTTACGACAATTTCGGCGCCTCAGCTGTAACAGAGGGAATAAAGGAAACTCTTGGGATAGAATGTGACTACTACATAAAGTTCGACCGCCTTTCCTTTATAGACTTTGCAGACCTTGCGGGAACGGTATATGTGAATATACCTGCGGACATAACCGAAAGGAAGGTAAAGGACGTACTTGAAAAGGAAATTGTAAACGTAGACGGCGAGGACAGGGAGGTTACCCGACAGGTCAGAAAAGAGGTTGAGGAGATTATCTTCCCCGCAGGCGTTCAGTACTTAGGCGGCGAAAAGCTTTACGACTACCTTACCTACGATTTCGGCAAGGGCGAGGATTACAGCCTTGCAATACAGGGCGCAATCGCCATGAATATGGTAAACCGCAATTTCAGAGGGCTTTCCTCCACCGAGCTTCAGCGGCTCATACAGGAGGTAATTTCGGGAACGGAAACAGATATTACCTTCAACGATTATACCGAATACCAGTCGGCGCTTCAGTACACCTCCGACAACAGCATAAACCCCTGCGAATACTATATTCCCTACGGGGAAACCGACGGCGGATATTTTATTCTTGCGGATAACTCAAGGAATACAATTCTCGACCGTATGGAAATCACGCAGGAATAAGAATAAAACATATAGAAACGGGGCTGTTGCAGCGTTAGCTGCAACAGCCCTCAATTCAGGTTATAACAATTCCCATATTATTTGCATACGCCGAAGCCTTTGTCTTATCGTTCTCCATAACGTAGGTATAGCCCGAAATATAAAGCACAACCCCGGAATATATAACCGTTGCGGCGTGAAGGCAGGCTCTTTTTGACAGCCCGATTACATAATCAAGCTCTGCAAGCTTCCGCTCTATAGGCTCCTCCTCCTGCACCTTCTGGGCTCTTATACGGACTGCCGCCCGCAGAAAGTCCTGGTCCTCAAGGCTTAATTCACCCGTTTTTCCCGCCTCCTCAAGGCGGTGAACACGCTCGTCTATTTTTACAATCTCGTCCCTTACCTTATTGAGCTGCTTTAAAAAAGCTGCCCGTTCAAGCTGCTGTCCTGCACTGTCCCCAAGTCGGAAAAAGGTTTCCTTGCGCTGTCTGCTGCCTGCGGTAAGGCAGTAAATCTGCCCCATACATTCGGTAACTCCGCCGCTTATAATGCCTGCTCCCTCGGTGCAGACCATACTCTCCACGCACTTTGTGCGGCACTCGGAAAAGCTGAGCCCGATAACGCTTTTTCCTGCGTTTATCATGCAGCCGAGAAAATTATTCCCCTTTACGCTGCCTTTCTCGGAAGAAATAACCGAGTCAATAACATCTCCGCTTACCGTAATATCGCCCTTTGCTTCAATTGCCGCTCCCGAAACCTTCCCGTAAATAACCGCCCCGCCTGCCCGGATAGTTGCCTTTGCGGATACGTTCCCGTACACAACCACCGTTCCGGGGAACTGGATTACACCGTCGGAGCCGCTTAGTCCGTTCTGGAAAACAAGCTCGTTCACAATGCTGAAACGTCCGTTTCTGAAAACGAGGGTGCCTGTTTCCCGGGCTGTAAGTATTCTTCCGTCAGGGGAATACTCTGTATTATCTCCCTTTACGTCGGGTGCAGGTCTGCCGCTTCGCGCCTTTATTTCTCCCCCGCAGACATTCATGCCGTTTCTGCCGGTTGTGGGAGGAGTTATCCTGCACAAAACCGTACCCTTTTCTATATTGCAGATTTCCTTTCCCCCAGAGCAGTCGAAGGCGGGCAGATTTCTGCCCTCAATGCCCATAACAGGAGGAACGCCCCTTGCAATTACCGTTTCGGTATTGAGCAGCTGTCTTGCCGCCATATCCAGCACGGCAGAGCTGTCAATGCCGAAAACGACGCCCTGCTCCTCAGCCGCCTTTAAAATATCGGCGGCGGTAAATGGGCGGTGAGTTTTCGTATGAGAAACCACCATCGCTGTCGCCGTCATTCTGTCCGGAGAAACCTTTACTATAATTACAGAAACGGCGCCGGTAATACCAACGCCGCCCGATACGCCCTCCTCAGCAAAGGGATTGGGCGCTTTTCCCGCGTTTTCGGGGTGCTCAATCTCATCAATTATGCTGTCGAACAGGTTTTCCATATCCTTAAAAAGTTTTTCCTGCATACAAGAAACCTCAGATAAGCTTTTTTCCCTTGACGTTTGAGCTTATTTCAACAGTACCGTTCTCTGCGAAAAAGGTTACGGTCCTGCCGTAATTAAGCCCCGTGTCCTCTGCAATTATCGGTATGCGAAGCCTTGAAAGCGCCGCTTTTACAGCCTCGATATTCCTTGCGCCGATATTGAACTTAGCGCTTGAATTCTGGAACATTACCGCACCGCCCGCAATCTTAGCCGTAATTCCCGCAGGACTTGCCCCAAGGCTCTTCATATAATCCAGCATATCCGGAAGAGCTGTATCCGCAAATTTCGCTCTTGCTCCTGCGCCGTCAATAATAGCGGTGCTGTCGGGGAGCATTATATGGGAAAGACCCGCTATTCCCGTATATTTGTCGTAAAGGCAGGTGCCGATGCAGGAGCCTAATGCGTAGGTTACAAGAATATCCGGATTTTTGCATACCTTCCAGTCGGATATACCGACAATAAGCTTCTGCGCCATTACATAACCCCCAGATTTGTCATAATATGGCCGAGGGAGCTTACGCTTGGAACAAGCAGTATCTTTGAGGTTACGTTAACCTTGTCGATAATCATATTGTTGTCGATAAAAAGAAGCTTGTCGCTTATCTCTCCCACTTCAACCGCAGGTACGCTTACAATTGCCCCAAGCATATCCACCGCCAGCTCGGGAATATCAACGAAGATATTCATTCCCGCAAGCTGTGCAATTGCATTCACATAGGAGCTTGCCATAATATTTCCGATTTCCTTCAGAGCGGAGCGGTCTATATCGTCAAGCTGGTCAATATTCTCAATTTTCTTGCCGAAAAGGTTGCCCAGTATGTAGTCGATAAGAGCAAACTCAAAGAGAAACAGTATCATACCGTCAATATCGCCGTTTATGCGAACAAGTACTCCTGCGATATTCTTTTCTGCGCCGCCCGCAGCGTCAATAGCGTCCTGAAAGTTCAGGAACTGCACTCGGGGAACCTCAATATCCACCATTTTGCCTATCATAGCAGAAAGCGCAGTTGTAGCGTTTCCCGACCCGATATTTCCGATTTCCTTGAGGACGTCAAGCTGCATATCGTTAAGGTCCTCGTATCTGTCAATACTCATTTATTCCCTTCCTCCGTTCTTTTTGCAGTATGCTTTATCTGAGGTTATTTGCTATATTCATCAGCTCGTCAGACGTTGTTACAACCCTTGCGCTGAGCTGATAGGAACGCTGTGTTTCGATTAAATGCACCATCTCGCTTGCAAGGTCTACCGTTGACATTTCAAGCGCCTTTCTCACAAGCTCCCTGTCCTCTGCGGGCACGGGCTGTCCCGAGCGCTCGGTAACTACATAATGGTTGTCCTCGCCCTGTTCAAGTCCCCAGTTGTTGTCAACAGCGAACTGTCCGATAGCTTCCGTAAGCGCCTCATAGTCGATTGTGGTGGTGGTGTACTGCTCTCTTCCGATTTCAACGCCGTTTTCGTCGTAAACCGCCCGTTCGCCTGTCTTAAAAGGCACGGTTATATGATTGCCCTCATTATCGAGAACAAATTCTCCCCGTCCTGTAACAAGCTCCCAGTGGTCGTCGATACGGGTTATCTCAAAGGAGCCGTCCCTTGTAAGGTAGGTATCTCCCCGCTCGTCCAGCACCATGAAGAAATTGTCATTTGGAATAGCGTAGTCAAGCTCCTGGTCGGTCTGGACAAAGGAGCCCTGTTCCCACATAAAGTCGGTTTTCATAACATACTGACCGTGACCTGTCTGCCATTCCGGCTCGGTCGCCCGCTGAACTGTATAAACGCAGTCTGCAAAGCTGGGTCTTAAGGATTTATAGCCTACTGTATTTACATTTGAGATGTTATGGGAATATATATTCATTCCCTCCTGCTGGGCAATCATGCCCGCAGCGCCTGTATAAAAAGAAATATTCATATCAAAGCCTTTCTGTTATAGCCAAAGCTTACTGTATGGAAGCAATATCAACCGACTTTGTGTTGATAGCGTCCAGCGCCTTTAAAATCTTGCTGTTTGCCTCGTAAAGCCGCTGCGCCTCCATCATCTGGGTTACCTCCTTGTTGCCGTCAACGTTGGAATGTTCCCAGCAGCCCTGAATAATATCGTACCGCTCGTTTGCGGGCAGGGCTTCTCCTCCCTCGTAGCGCATAAGATTATCGCCTATCTTTTCAACGTCTGCGTCGGGAGGAATATATGTGAGCAGCAGCTTGTCAACAGGCTGATTGTCCACATAGATAGTGCCGTCGCTGTCGATAATGAAGTCGTCTCTGCCCAGCAGAATATCTCCGCCTTCTCCCTGAACTCTGCCCGACTTTCCAAGGATTAAATACCCCTCGTCGTCCAGCTCCCATTGTCCGTTACGGGTCTGGTAAATTTCCCCGTCCTGAGCCTTGATGTTGAAATATACGTTTCCGTAAATACCAACGTCAAAGTTACTCTCGGTATAGGTGAAATTACTTTGTTCAAGGTTGGTCTTGGATATATCAACGTAGGTCTGGAGCAGGTGTCCCGAGGTTTCCTTTCTCTCGTTCACAAGCACCAGCTCGTCCATAAAGGTATTTGTAACAATTTCGTCCTTGCGGTAGCCCGCTGTATTTACGTTTACAATGTTATTGCCGATTGCGTCAAGCTGTCTTTGCTTTATAAGCATAGCCTGACCTGCATTATAAAAGCCTCTTAGCATTTCTGCTCCTTTCGCTTATCTTTTAATCACGATTCATATACTCCTGAAGCTTGTGCTTAAGCAGGAGCATTGATTTTGCGTGTATCTGGCACACTCTCGACTCTGAAACGCCGATAACCTTGGCAATTTCACTGAATTTCAGCTTTTCGTAGTAGTAAAGGGTGACAACCTGCTTCCCCTTAGGTGAAAGCTCGTTTATCGCCTCTGCTATAACCTTTTTCTGCTCTTTTCTGTACAGCTCTGCGTCTGCGGTATCCCCGCCTGCTGTCTTTTCCTCGAAGTTATCCTCGTAGAGCAGCTCCTCAAAGGATAGGGTAACTGCTCCCGCCGCCTCAGCCATTGACTTATCCAGCTTTTCACGGGTAAGCCCCATATATTCCGCCAGCTCGTCGTTTTTCGGGTGCCGCCCAAGCTTTTCAAAAAGCTGGCTGTAGGCTATATCAAGCTCCTTGCCGAACTGTCTTATCTGACGGGGAACTCTGTCCTGCTTTCGTACAAAGTCGATTATAGCGCCCTTTACCTTTATATTTGCGTATGTCTCGAATTTAACTCCCCGCTCCTCGTCAAAGGTGTCGATTGCGGAGATAAGGGCGATTACACCCTCGTCTATAATATCCTCCGTGGAGGCGTACTTAGCGTATATATTGCGCATTGAAAGGGCTATAAGCCGCACAAGCTCAAGATAGCGCATTATAATATCGTTTCGTAAATTGATATTTCCTGTTTCTTTATATTCCCGAATTGCTCCGCAAGCGTCAAAATCCGCTTTCAAATGCCTGCCTCCTTTCGGTTGTAATAAAAATGGAAAATACTGTAGAGGGGTGGCGAGAAGCCGCCAGATGCTAGGAAGCTTTATAACGGCTAGGCTTTGTGCCTGCCGTTATGAAGCTGACGACGCAGATGGTGGTTTATCGTCAGCCCGAACTATAGTGCAATGCTGCCTACCGACTGTATCTGTGTAGAGCCGTCTATTTCGCTGTATGACAGCACCGTAACGTCCGGGATAAACTGGTCGATAAGCTTCTTGAAGTAAACCCTGACTATCGGCGAGGTAAGGACAATAACATTCGGTATAACGTCCTTTATCTTGTTTACCTCCTCCGTTGTCTTTGCAACAATTTTCTGTATCGTTTCCGGGTCCATTGACAGATAGCTGCCCTGCTCCGACTTCTTTACGCTTGCAACAATCATATCCTCAATTCTCGGGTCAATTGTGATAACCCTGAGGGAATTTGCCTCTGCGAAGCGCCTTGTTATAGTTCGCTTAAGCGCCTGACGGACGTATTCCGTCATAATATCTATATCCTTCATTGAGGAGGTGTGGTCGCCGATTGTTTCAAGTATAGTTTCCATATCCCTTATCGGTACGCCCTCTTTAAGCAGCATAGCAAGCACCTTCTGCAGGTAGCCGTAGGAAACAGTGGCGGGAATAAGGTCCTCCACGATAGTGGGGTTGGTTTTCTTGATATTCTCCACCATTGTCTTTACGTCCTGTCTTGTAAGGATTTCGCTGCAATGCTTCTTTATAACCTCCGAAAGGTGGGTTATCATAACGGAAACCGGGTCTATAAGGGTATAGCCCGCAACGTCAGCCGCAACCTTCTTGTCCTCGCTTATCCAGCGGGCAGGAATACCAAAGGCAGGCTCAATCGTATCAATTCCGTCAACAGGGGTCGTAACGTCCCCGTTGTCCAGGGCAAGATAATGGTCAACAAGGATTTCTCCCCTTGCAACCTCCTCGCCTTTGATTTTTATTATGTACTGGTTAGGGTTTATATCCGGATTATCCCTCATTCTTACCGAGGGAATAACCATACCCATATCCATAGCAAACTGCTTACGGAAAAGAACAACTCGTTCTATGAAGTTTCCGCCGCTGCGCTCGTCAACAAGGTGCAAAAGGCTATAGCCGAACTCCATTTCAATCTGCTCCACGTTAAGCAGCTTGAAAACATTGTCAATATCACGATAGTAGTCGGTATCGGTGGTGGTCTGCTGCTGTGCGGTTTCAAGCTTCTGCTTTGCGGCAGCAGCCTCAACCAGAGCCTCCTCCTGCTTCTTCATTCTGGACAGCTGCACGCTTGCAAGAATAAGAGCAGCGCCGAGAATAAGGAGAATAGGCTTAGGAAATCCCGGGATAAGCATAAGCACCAGCATTACGATACCTGTTATCATAATAACGGTAGGGTTCTGTGTAAACTGGATTTTAACGTCGTTGTTGAAGCTTCCTGTGCTGGCAGTACGTGTTACTACCATACCTGTTGCAACCGAGATAAGAAGTGCAGGAATCTGTGAGCAAAGGCCGTCGCCGACGGTTGCAATTGAGTAGGTGCTCATAACCGTATTGAAGTCGCCGCCGTTCATCATTCCGATAACTGCGCCTGCAATAAGGTTTACAAGGGCGGTAATAATGGATATGATAGCGTCGCCCTTTACGAACTTAGTAGCACCGTCCATAGCTCCGAAGAAGTCCGCCTCACGCTGAACGTTTGCGCGCCTTATCTTCGCTTCCTCGTCGGTGATTGCGCCTGTATTAAGGTCGGCGTCGATAGCCATCTGCTTACCCGGCATAGCGTCCAGAGTAAATCTTGCAGCAACCTCGGATACACGCTCCGAACCCTTGGTGATTACAAGGAAGTTTACAAGAACTATGATAATGAATATGATAAAGCCTACAATCGGGTCGCCGCCCATAACGAAGTTTCCGAAGGTTTCGATAACCGCCCCCGCATAGCCTGTGCTTAAAATTCCTCGTGTGGTTGAAATATTGAGGGACAGTCTGAAAACTGTTGTGATAAGCAGTATTGTGGGAAAAATCGAGAAATCAAGAGCGTCCTTTATGTACATTGTTATAAGCAGTATAACAAGGGACAGCCCGATATTCACCAGCAGCAGAAAATCCAGCAAAGCGCCGCCCATAATAGTGTTGAGCGGTATAATAAGCGCCAGGATAATGAATATTACAAATACGGCAAAAACATTGTTAAGCATTCTTTTAACCATTTATTTTTGCCGCACCTCCTTTAACTGCGCCTCCTGAGCGCCTCCTCAGGAACGGTGAACTTCTTGCCCTTTGCGTTATACATTTCCGAAATAACCACAGCCACCGCTGTAAACAGCGAGGAGGGTATCTCGCTTCCCAGCGGCACCGTATCATAAAGCGCTCTGGCAAGCTGCCTGTTTTCGGTAACGTAAACGTCGTTTTTCTCCGCTATATCAACTATCTTAAGAGCAAGAGCGTCCTGCCCCTTAGCGACTACAACCGGTGCGGAGTATGCCGAAGAGTCAATGTCGTATTTCAGTGCAACTGCGTAGTGGGTAGGGTTTCGTACTACTACGTCCGCTCCGGGAACCTGGTCCATCATTCGCCGCTGAGCCATTTCACGCTGCTTCTGCTTGATTTTGCCCTTAATCTGGGGGTCTCCTTCCATCTGCTTGTACTCGTCCTTTATCTCCTGCTTGGACATACGCAGATTTTTCTCGAACTGCCACCACTGAAAAAGGTAATCTCCCGCCGCCACGAACACGAACACAATGCACATCATCATAACTATGCTGAAAATCGTGTTTGCAATATAGGCGACAGCAGTTATCGGGTCAACGTCGATAAGGCTTACTATCTCGGTCATTCGGCTTTCTATCTGAGTGTATGCAATTGCAATAACCGCCGCCAGCTCGATAAGCCCCTTTACTATGCCAACAACCGACTGGAGAGAAAAAAGCTTCTTTATTCCCGAAAGAGGATTGAGCTTTGAGAATTTAGGGGCAAGAGGCTTCATTGTGAAAAGCCCCTTTGTCTGTGCAATAACCGTTATTACAACAACCAGCCCGATAATCGCCGCTAAGGGCATTACTATCATAACGCAGTTCTTTATTACGCCGAGAAATACGTTGGTGTAGCTGCTTATATCGTTGTGAAACTCCTGCCCTACGGCGGAAATCCCGTCGATAAGCGCCTGCCGCAGCATAGCGAACATATAACTACCGAGAGCGGCAAGGGCTGCGAAGGTGCCGAGAATTGCAACAGCGGTTACTACCTCGTTGCTTTGCAGTACGCTGCCCTGCTTTTCTCTTGCGTCACGCCGCTTTTTCGGCGTGGCTTTTTCGGTTTTTTCTTCGCCTGCCATTTAACCACCTGCCAGAAAATCAGGCTATACAAAATTTGCCGCTGCGGCATAGAGGTTTTCCCAGAGGATACCGAGAAGCTTTTCAATATACTCCGCCATGGGCCGAGCCGCCGCCATAAGGGTGATAAAGCCGATTATAAGCTTCAGCTGGATATTTACAACGAAAATCTGGATTGTTGGAATTGCCTTCATCATAAGACCTATGCAGATTTCCGTTATCATCTCTACTGCAATAATAGGAAGAATAAACTTAATCGCAAGGGTCATAACCGTTCCCATATACATCACGATTACATAGGCAAGGTCGATCGTTCTTTCCGTAAAGTCGAAGCCTATGGGTATCGTGTCATAGGACAGGGCGAACAGCTTTATGTAGCTTAAATGCCCCTCGGTAAGGAAAAAGTAGAATATAAAAAGATAGTAGTATATATTTGCAAATATAGGCATTGTCACGCCTGTTGCAGGGTCCATAGTCTTCGCCATTCCAAGACCCGTTTCAGTATCAATAACCTCGCCTGCGTATATCAGCACCGTCATTATGAGATTTGTGAAAAATCCGAAGACAAAGCCTACGAAAAGCTCCTTTACCACAATCAGCACAAAGCCGATAGCGCCCGAAAATTCCGGAGTAACAACCTTGTCCCCGAGAGTTCCCACCATAACCGCCGCCAGAGCAATGGACATAGCCGCCTTTACTCTGTTGGGGACATTTGAGCGGGAAAAAATCGGGTTAAAGGTAAAAATCCCCGTGACACGGCAGAATATCAGAAGATAGGCGGTAAAATTGCTGAGAACCGTATTGAGAATAGCCATTTACAGCCCTACCTCTGCCATAAGTCCCACTATATAATTAAAGAAATCTATAATACTGCTGCACATCCAGGGTCCCATTGCCAGCAGAGCCAGCGCTACTATTATCGCTTTAGGTGCAAAGGTAAGGGTCTGCTCGTGAACCTGAGTCGCCGCCTGAAGGATTGCAATAATAAGACCCACCAGCATAGCTATCAGAAGCACAGGTACAGCAAGCTTAAAGGCAAGCATAAGCGCTTCGGTAAATATTTCAAGCACAAGCTCTTCGGTCAAAGGGTTTCACCTCCGTCAGACGTTGAACGAGCCTACAACCGTTCCAACAAGCAGCTTCCAGCCGTCAACAAGGACGAAAAGCATAATCTTGAAGGGCAGGGAAATCATCGACGGCGGCAGCATCATCATACCCATAGCCATAAGCGTCGATGAAACAACTATATCTATAACAAGGAAGGGTATAAACAGCATAAAGCCCATCTGGAAGGCACGGGTAAGCTCGCTTAATATAAAAGCGGGAATAACCGTTTCAAGTCCTAACTGGTCGCTGTAAGCTGTAAGCGCCTTGTTCGTCTCCGTTAAATTTACCGCATTACGCTCAGTAATGTCTGTAATTTCCTCAATCGGCGTTATAAAGCCCTCTTCGCTGCTCTCCGCCTCCTCAGGCTCATACACGGACGCTCCCTTTAAGTCAAGGAAGAACTGCATATTTGAGGAGGAGGTATTCTTGAGCATAAAGGTTTTAAGACTTCCCGACGCTCTGTCCGCCATTTCCTCAATACCTATTTCCCCGTTTGCATAAGGCTGATAAGCGGTATCGTTTATCTCCGTAAAGGTTGGCCACATAATAAAAAGAGTAAGAAACAGCGCAAGCCCCGTTAAAACCGTGTTGGGCGGAATTGACTGGGTCTGCATAGCGTTTCTTAGGAAGCTGAATACTATTATAATTCTTGTAAAGGAGGTTACCATTACAAGAATTGAGGGCGCAACCGAAAGGATTGTTATAAGAAGTACTACTTCAAGGGTCTGCGAGCCGTCTATTCCTATTAGCTGCTTTAAAAGGGAATCGTCTATTTTTTCTGCGTCGGGGTTTTCGGCAAGCACCTCTGTTTCGCTGTCTGAACCGCTTGCAGGCGCGCTTAAGGCTCCTGCGGTAACGCAGATAACCGACACAAGCAGACAGGTTACGACAAAAGAAATAATGAATCTGAGAAACAGTCTGCCGTTTTGTTTAATTGTCTCTATAATCATTTCCATTGTCCTTTTCTTCGCCCTTTTTCCTGCCCATAACGGCAGAAAGCGCCTGCCCGAAGCTCATACCCGTATTCACTGCGCCGTTTTGCTGGGCTGCATACTCCTCCGCGGTCATATCAAGGTCTTCAAGCTTTTCAATGCGCTGAGAGGTTGCGCTTACAAGCATAAGCTTCCCCGCAACGCTTACCACAAGCAGCATTCCGTCCCTTCCGACGCTCACCCTGTCAATAATCTTCATTTTCCCGCCGCTCATAACGCTTATTCCCCGATTAAGCTTTCTGAGTGCATATATAAGGACAAAAAACAGACCGAGAACGCCGATAAGGGAGAAAACTACCCAAAGAATATCCATATCAGCCTAAAATCTTATTAACGGTTGCAATAATTCTGTCGGGCTTGAAGGGCTTTACGATAAAGTCGAGAGCGCCCAGCTTTATAGCCTCAACAACCATTGCCTCCTGACCCATAGCGCTGCACATAACAACCTTTGCGGAAGGGTCGGATTTCTTGATGTCGCCAAGAGCTTCGATACCCGTCTTGTTGGGCATTGTTATGTCCATAATAACCAGGTCGGGCTTTTCAGCCTCGTATATCTGGCAGGCGATAGCTCCGTCGGCTGCCTCAAGAATGTTGGTGTAGCCGTTCTGGGAGAGAGTGTTCTTGATGAGCATTCTCATGAAAGCCGCGTCGTCAACAAGTAAAATCTTCTTATCCATATTGTTACTCCTTATTTAAAGAATCCATAAGCTTGGATTTTATTATTTCCGTAATTCTTACCGCAAAGTTGTCGTCGATAACTACAATATCGCCCTTGGCAATAAGGTTTCCGTTTACAATAATGTCAACGGGTGCGCCCGCCTGCCGCTCAAGCTCGATTATAGTGCCCTGAGTAAATTCAAGAATGTCCTTTACCTTTCTTTTTGCAGTTCCTATCTCAACCGAAATCTCCAGCGGAACGCCCATAAGCAGCTGTAGATTGGTTTTCTGCTCTCCCGAAAGCTGAATATCCGGAGCGTCGAATCTGTCCAGTCTTGCGTTCTGCACGTTCATTGGCTGAGGCTGGTAGTAGGGCTGCTGCGGGTAGCCGTAGGGCTGCTGAGGATAACCGTAGGGCGGATAGGGATAACCCTCGCCCATTGGCTGCTGCATCCCCTGCATCTGCATCCCCGGCATTGGCTGCATCTGCGGCATTGGCTGCTGCATCTGGGGCATTTGCTGCATTGGCGGCGGAGCCTGCATACCCGGCATTTGCTGCATTTCCGGCTGAGCGTAAGCCGCAGGCTCGGGACTGCTTGCCGGTGCGGGTGTTGGTGCAGGAGCGGGAGCGGGTTCATCCATACTTTCCCCGCCAAGCATCTTGCCCGCAATATATTTTGCAAGCTTTGTATCCATAACCGAAGCGAACTGGGACTGTATTACTCCGTCTATTGTTATGTCAAAGTAGATTGCAACCACAAGCTCGTCTGGCTCGTAGTTCTGCACGCCCGTAAAGTCCACCCTTTCCATTATATAGGGAGTGGGGGTTGAAATATCAATGCTTATTCCGAGAAAATCCGAAAGTGCGGTGGCGCTTGCTCCCATCATCTGGTTCATAACCTCGGAAACCGCGCTGATATTAAGCTCGTCAAACTGGAAATCGGGAGTAACTACGAGGGGCTGACCCATGAGCTGATTTAAAATCATCTGCACGTCGTCCTGCCTTAAAACCATAAGGTTTGTTCCCGAAAGACCCTTGATATATTCGATTTTTACGCAGACGGCAGGCTCAAGCTTGTCGTGCCGCATTTCACTGGCCTTTATTACCTCGACTCTCGGAGTTGTTATCCAGACCTTGGCGCTGAGCAGCTCGGAAACGGCGGTTGCGGCGCTTCCCATGCTTATATTCATTATTTCGCCAAGGGCGTCCCTTTCGATGTCGGAAAGTTCAATTACATCCATCGGTTAAACCTCAATTCTGAAAACATTTTCAATTTTGACTGCCTTGTTCTGGTTATAGGTTCCAAGCTTTCCGTCAAACCAGACCTTTCCGCCGATTTTCAGAATTACATTGCTGTTAATACTCTTATCAAGCGGTATTATATCGTCAACCTGCAGATTTATAACGTCTGCCATGTCAAGACTTGTTGTGCCAAGCTCTGCCGTTATGTCAAGGGAGGTGTTGTTCAGGGCGTTCATTATGCTGTCCCTGCGCTCCTTATCCCTTGCGGCATCGTAGCGGCGGGTACTTCTTACGGTTTTTGAAACGTATTTCTGCATTATCTCGTCAAGACTTAAGGCAGGTATGCAGACGGTAACAATTGTTTTCGTATCGCTTATCGTAGCTTCAAGACAGACAAGTATCATTGTATCGTCGTAGTCCACCACCGAGAAAACACGGGAATTTGTTTCGATATTAATAACATTCGGGTTGAACTCAACGTAGGGCTCCCATGGGTCGTGCAGCAGCGCCGCCATATTGTTTACTATTTTTTCAACAATGCTGACTTCTATTTCAGTAAAGTCACGCTCGGCGTCCTTATACTCGCCCCTGCCCCCTAAAAGACGGTCGATAAGTATATATGTAAGTGAATTTGAAAGCTGGATGATAGCGGTTGCAGAGCCTATGTCATCGTCGTGGATACCAAGGTCAACCGAACCCATCATAACATAGTCGGGCAGGGCGTTGTTGAACTCGAAGTAGCGCTGCTCCTCTATTGAGGCAAGGCTTACCTTACAGTAAAGCCTTAAAAGTCCCGTAAGATAGGAGGAAAGGAGTCTTGCGTAATTATCGAAAATTCCGTCCAGGATTTTTATTCGTTCCTTGGTAAATTTTTTCGGCGCACGGAAATCATATTCCTTAGCCTGCGCCGGCTTATCCTCAGAAGCCTCTACAACGCCTCCGGACATTGCGCTGTTAAGAAGGGCGTCTATTTGCTCCTGAGTAAGAGTTTCTGCCAAATCGGTTTCACCTCGCTACATTAGGTACGTTATCGGGATTATTCTTCCCCGTTTTCTTCCTCCGTCTCAGGCTCGATAAGTATTGACTCGGGAATTTCCGTTGCAGGAAGCTGATAAATCGGTCCTGTATAGTCAACGTCGGGCGCGTCTCCTGCGGGCTGGGCATATTCGTACTTGTCGTTGAGACTGTCCACAATCTGCTGAATTGCGTCGGGAGAAACTCCGCCGTTGTTAATGGGTCGGTCTGTGGGGTCGGTCTGCGCCTGAATGATGCCGTAGTCGTACTGGAGAATATCCTGAATTATTGCGGTGTCGCTTACCGCATTGTCGTTTCTTATAATAATCAGCTCAACTCGCCTGTTCTGCTGTCTGCCTTCTTCGGTGCTGTTGTCGGCAATAGGGTCGTACTGTGCCCTGCCCTCGGCGATATACTTATCGCTGTCAATAATTCTCTGGAAATCCATGAATTTCAATACGGAGCAGGCTCTTGCGGAGGAAAGGTCCCAGTCGTTAACCGCAGAAAGTCCCTTTGCGGTATGTCCCTGTACCCTTATATTCTTGATATAGTCGCCTACCGCCTTTATTCCGGGCATAATTGTTTTCAGGGCTTCCTTGCCGCTTTCAAGGAGAACGGCGCTGTCACCCTCGAACATTATGGAGTTGTTGAGGCGTATATGTATTCTTGAAGAAGAGGACTGGGAAACGTCTATTGCGTCGGCATAATCGCTTGAAGCCGCCGCTGCTGAAACCCAGGCAAAAAGCGAGTCGAAATTAGCGGGAAGTCCCATCTGGTCAACGTCGCTTTCGGTAGTACCGGAGCCGGAATGAGGGGGAATATCGGTATTGCCGTCATCCTCCTCTGTTTTGTTGTCGCCGGGAGTAACGTCCTCCATAACGAAGGGGTTTATGTACTTGCCTGCACTGTTGAAGGACTGGAAGATATACTGGAATTTTGTTTCATCCGGTGTGGAGGAAGCGTAAAGAAGTACGAAGAAGCACATCAGCAGGGTAACCATGTCCGAATAGGTCGCCATCCATTCGTCAAGACCCTTTTTCCCCTCGGGCTGTTTTTTCCTTGCCAACTTCTTCTCACTCCTTTCCCGAAATCTTCCTAACTTTCTAATTATACCATATAAACGGCATTAATGCAATAAATTTTTTTA
>JBJERK010000059.1:0-5689 GCA_051882255.1 Ruminiclostridium sp. | reverse complement strand
GACTTCTGGCTCTTAGGAAGCATAAATTCAAGCTTTTCCTGAATAAGTCTGGGGTTGGAGCCTGCTGCAATTGCCATAACGCCCTCAATTACAATCTGCATACAGAGCATTTCGCTGTCGTGAGCGTTTTTAAGGGCAGTTTCAAGAGGTGCAAAAAATACGTTTGCGAAAAGAGAGCCGTAGAAGGTGGTGATAAGTGCAACCGCCATAGCCTGACCAAGGTTGCCGCCCTCCATGTTATTAAGCATGATAACAAGACCAACCAGCGTGCCCAGCATACCGAAAGCAGGACACATGCTTACGCCTTTGGCGAAGAACTCTCTGCCTGCGGCATGGCGCTGCTCCATAAAGTCAAGGGAGGATTCAAGCATTTCCCTTACCTTACTGGAGTCGTTTGCGTCAACGATAAGCATAAGGCTTTGCTTCATAAAGGGGTCGTCGCACTTGTTTGCGCTGTCCTCAAGGGCAAGCAGACCCTTGCTTCTTGCAATTTTCGCATACTCCACAATCTCAGCTATGTACTTCTGCGGGTCGTGCTTTGGCGGAAACAAAGCTATCTTAAAGAGCTTTGGCAGGCTTTTCAACAGGGAAAGGGGCGACATGGCAATAAGTACGCCAAGCGCACCGCCAAGGGTAATTGCAAGCGACGAAATTTCGATGAACATATCGAAGCTTCCGCCGTTCAGGATACCAAATACTACCAGACCCAGCGAAACAACCCATCCTATGATAAGTGTAATGTTCAAAAAAGGTTCCCTCCAGTTTTTTTGGCGCAATACTGCGCCCTTTATAGTTCAAGAAGCTGCTCAGCCTTCCCTGCCGCCTTCTCTGCTCCTTGCCTTGCAGGCTCTGTTGAAGCCCACGATTTTCCTGAAAATTTCCTCTATGGACTCCTGAACTATATAGTTGTGGCCGTTGGTCATTGTAATAACGGTATCCGGGGTTTCCACCACGTTCTCAATATTCGCCTCGTTGAGCATAATATCCTTTCCGTTAAGCTTAGTCAGAATTACCATAAAAAACTCCGTTCAGCGCCGCTTCAGCGGCGGATTAACCGCCGCCTGCAGCAAAATAATTATCGTTTAAGGTTTACAAGCTCCTCAAGCATTGTATCCGATACCGTAATGATACGGGAGTTTGCCTGATAGCCTCTCTGTGTAATAATCATATCCGAGAATTCCTGGGCTAAGTCTACGTTTGACATTTCAAGAGCGTTTGAAACAACATTTCCTGCACCGTCCTCGCCGGGGATTTTAACCTGCGCCTCGCCGGAAGCAAGGGAAGCTCTCCAGAGGGAGGTTCCTACCTGCTCAAGACCTGTGGGGTTTTCAAAGGTAGCAATATCAATACGTCCTAAAAGGAGAAGTCCGTGAACTGCGTGTCTTCCGTAGATTACGCCGTCGCTGTCAATCATAATTGTTTCCAGGTCGTCAATTGCCTGTTCAGCAGCAGTACGACCGTCGGTAAGTGTAACTGTACTTAAAGCGGTAGCCATATCCGCAAAGAAGTTATCTGCGCCGCCGTCAAGACCAAGACGCTGAGTTGCGCCGCCCAGCGCTCTTCCGAAGTCGAAGGTGTCTATTGCTCCGTCGGCAGTAACGGTAATGCCAAGCTTCGCATTCATTCCCGCAGCCTCATCGATAGCGTTCTGGATATTCTCAAGGGTAACGCCTGTTTCGGGGACTGTAATGGTAAGAACGTCGTTGTTCCACTTTGCGGTAACAGAGGTCTGACCGCTTACGGTTTTAAGGTTGATTTCGTATTTATTTGCGTATTCGCCGGGCACATTTGCGGTAAAGGTAAGACCTAAGGTTGTATCCGTTGCAGCTCCGCCGCCTGTACCGGGTGTGGTGTTGGTAAGGGTTAAGGTGTTGGCAGAGGATTTTGCAAGAACATCGTCAAAGGCAGGCATTGAGCCGAACTCAATTCTCAGAGGAAGGACGCCCTCCTCTAAGCCAACGCCGCCCTGTATGATAGCGTTGTTGATAGCCGTCTGGAACTCGGCTACCGCTGTATTGAAGGCAGCCTCCTTCTCCTCGTCGGTAGAGGTATCGGTAAGGGCTCCGAAGGCCTCAGCACCGAACTCCTGCTCTAAATCCATATAAATAGTAAGGTTGCTTCCGCTCTTTGTTGCGTAAGGAGTATCGCTGTCAACGATTGTAAAGGCGATATTTCCCGCCTCGCCGAAGGTGTTTGCGGAAATAGTAACTTCGTATCCGTTTACGGTTTTGGTTGCAGAAGCAACATTGTTGTCAACCGAAGGGATTTTGATGTTGATACGCTGGGACTGACCTGTTTCACTGCTTGTAGGGTCGCCTGAAACGCCGAGAACTATGTAGCCGTTGGGGTCTGTAAGGTTTCCGTAGCTGTCAACGGAGAAAACGCCTGCTCTTGTGTAGTATGTATTGCCTGTCTCGTCCATAACCTGGAAGAAGCCCTCGCCCTCGATTGCACAGTCGAAAACTCTGTCGGTGTAGTTGAAGCCCGACTGGCTCATAACCTGCTGGATTGTACCGAGAGAAGCGCCGTAACCTACCTGAGTGGGGTTCTTGCCGCCCGAGGTAGCGTCACCGGAGGAAGCGTTCGCCTTTGTCTGGTAGTAAACGTCCTTGAAGGTAACAGTACTGGTCTTGTAGCCTGTTGTATTAACGTTGGAAACGTTATTGCCTATAACGTCCATTCTCTGATTGTGGGTTTTCATTCCGGCAACACCGGAATATAATGATTTCATCATAGCGGTAATCCTTTCCAAAAGCCACCGCGCCGTTCGTCAGTCGGTCGGAACGGCGGTATCTCCTGCGGTTTTTCCGATAGGTCCGATACCTTATATAATAACGGTGGAATCAATGTTTGTAAAAATATTTCCTTTTAAGTCCTCAGCCGGTACAGTTGTAATAACCTTGTTGTTCTTAACGCTTACCACAAAAGCCGTGCTGTCCACAAGAATAAGGCTTTCCTCGCTGCCCTTTTCTGCCGCAAGCTCAACGCCTCTGTTAAGCCGTTCAAGCTTATCATTTTCCGATACGTCGATTTTTCTGCTTTCAAGCCGCTTTATTGCGTGGTTTGAAAACTCGACCTCCCTGCCGCCCAGCTGCTCCTCAAGCGCCTTAGCAAAGCTGTTTTCGCCCTTTTCATCAGTCTTTTGGACATTCGGGCTCTGCACGCTTCCCGTAGTAACGCTTATTGAATTACGCCCGGCAAGATATTCGCTTATAAGCATTCAAATCTTCCTTTCATCACTCAAAAAGCTTATAAAGCTCGGTTTCTTCAATGTCGGGAATATCCTCTTCATCGGTATACTCCACATCCTCCGAAGCCTCCTCAGCCGCCGCCATACTGTTTTCAGCTGCGTTTTCAGCCTGCTCTGCCGTATTTTCCTCTTCTTGTGCAGCCTGTCCGCTTTCCTGTACCTGTTCTGTCTGAACTGGGGTTTCGGTTACTCTTACAACGTCGGTTACTGCGTAGGCATAGCCGTTTACGATAATGCGAACCTCGCCGTCCTGAATTTCGAGAGAAGAAACAACGCCCTCGTCGATATAGACCTGTCCGTCCGAGCCGACAGCCTGTACAACTGCGGTTTTTCCCAGAAGTCCTGTTGCAAAGGCTCCGTGGTCGCCGATACCGCCGGTCTGCTCTCCTGTATGCATCTGCTTTATTGAGCTTAAGCCGTACATTGTACCGTTAACGCTTACCTGCGGTGAGTCGCCGTATGTAACGTAGTCAACCGTTCCTGTGATTGGGTCGCCTGTGGGAGAGGTTACGGTTACGGTCTTGCCAACAAGGGAATTTGCATAGTTCTGTAGCTGGGTTTTCTGAGTGTCCTGCTGGGACTGGAGCGCTGTAAAGCTTGCCATCTGGGATATGAACTCGGTGTTTGATGTAGGCTCTAAGGGGTCCTGATTCTGCATTTCCGCCACAAGCAGCTGGTAGAAGCTGTCCATTGTTATAAGGTCGTTCTGCTTTTCTGTGAAAAGGTCCTTGTACTTTTCATAGTTGCTTTGGGGAGTTGCAATTCCTTCAATTTCTGTTCCTGCCAAAAAAATCACTCCTTTCCTGAAAATCAAATGCTCTGTAGCAGCTCGTAGAAGTCCTCGCCGCTGTCATCGCCGCCGTTTTGCTGCTGCCGGCTGCGGCTGTATGGGTTCTTGCTGCTGCCCTCGTAGCTGTCCTGCATAAGCTGCGCTTCCTCCCGGTCGGTTACAACCTGATACCGTTCAAGCTCAACGCCGCCGTTTTTCAGCACAGTCTGGAGATTTTCGCCTCTTGCCTCAAGCAGCTGTCTTGTTTCGGGGTTTTCGGCAGTAATCTGAACTGCTACCCTTTCGCCGCTTGTCACAAGCCTAACGGTTATTCTTCCGAGACTTTCGGGATTAAGCACCATTGTAAACTCGGTTTCGCCGTTCTGCAGGCTGTTCATTCTGGCTAAAATCTGCTCTCCCGTCTGTACCTCGGGCGGGCTTACGGGTGCTTCTTCTTGTGGCAGTTCTGCTCTTACCGCTCCTGCAAGGGAATTTTCAAGGGGTCTGTTTTCAGCAAGACTTTCAGCTAAATGCACTGCGGAAGCTGTTTCGGTCTTTGGCTGTTCGCCCTCCTGCGCCGTTTTTTCGCCGCCTAAGATTGAGTTAAGCTCCTCCGTCCTGTCGGTTTTCGCCATATTCAGCGAAATTTCGGCAGCCTTTGCTTCGGAATGGGTTGAGATAGCCGCCTCTTCCTGTGGCTGAGCTGCTGTAAGCTTAGCTTCGGTAAGTCCAAGCTCTTTTTTTGCCGAGTCAAGTATTTCCGAGAGAAGCTGCAACGCTCTGTCTGCGGGCCGGGCTTCTGTCTGCGGGGTTTCCTCTGCATTTTCCTGCAAAGCAGCGGGGATATTCTGCTGCTCCTGACCCGTATTATCCGCTGAAAGCTCTGTGGGCGCTTCAGTTTGCTGATATACAGCCGCCGTCTCATAGGAGAACTCTGCTGTTACGGTGGTAACCTTCATCTCCGCCGAAAGCTCCGAAACCAGCGCTTCAATCTGCGGGTCGGTGCTGTACTGCGGGGGTGCAGAAAGCATTGACATAAGAAGCTCTGCCGCCGAAAGACCTTCTTCCGGCTCCTTATCCTTAAGCTTTTTGAGAATTTCCAGCAAAGCCGCAATAATCTTATCCTTAGCTTCCTGATCGCTGTACTGCTCAAGCTTTAAGGTAAGCTCCGCCGAAACCGAGCTAAGCATAGCCGACGCGCTTTCAAGAACCGCAAGGGCTTCAGAAGAATCAGCGGGAATATCTGCGGGCTTACTGCCAACCTTATCCGCCGTAACCTCTGCCGACGCCTTTTCGGTGTACTTAAAGCCGCCCTCTGCCGTACCTGCCGTTTTCTGCGGGGAAGTCCCGGATTTTTGTGCAGAGCCCTGATTTACCGAACCGAGAACCTGTGAAAAGTCTCCCGAATCCGCTGTCTGAGCCTGTTTTACCGCGCCCGGACTTACGCTCATTGTTACCGGACTTGTTACCATTTTTACTCACCTCCTTTCAATATGGGTATTTTAGGCATACTTTCCTTTATATACTATTAAGAACATTATACATAAAATTCACTCAAAAGTCAATGAAATTTTGTAATATTTCATTATTTTATTGCTGCATTTTTGAAAAAATCGGGTTATACCTTATAATATAGGGCTGATTTTTGGGCATTTCGGGCAGAAAAAAGC
>JBJERK010000058.1:0-4868 GCA_051882255.1 Ruminiclostridium sp. | reverse complement strand
ATCTCCGAGGGCTTAAAAGCTGAGTACGCCGATTTCAAGACCATAGAGGAAGCGCAGGAATATGCAGCTTATCGCAGAATAAAGCGGCTTGATGTGGTTACTCATGACGGAATTACTGAGAATTATAAGGAAGGAAACTGATATGTGCGGGAAGAAAGCGCTGAGAATTGCACTTACTAAGGGCAGACTTGAAAAGGACACAGTAGGCCTTTTTGAAAAAATCGGATTTGACGTTTCGGAGCTTAAGGATAAGGGAAGAAAGCTTATTCTTAACATTCCTGGTCAGAATATAGAAGTAGTTCTTGCAAAGGCAGCGGACGTTATAACCTACGTTGAGCACGGCGCCTGTGATTTAGGCGTGGTAGGCAAGGACACCATAATGGAGCACGGCGGCAAGTATTTTGAAATTGCGGATTTAGGCTTTGGCAGGTGCAGATTTGCCCTTGCCACTCAGAAGGGTTCAAAATTCTACGGCGGCTGCGGAGTTAAGACTGTTGCCACAAAATACCCTGTTGTTACCAGAAGCTTTTTCGAGGGAAAGCGTATGGACGTTGACATTGTAAAAATCGAAGGCTCTGTTGAGCTTGCGCCGCTGCTGAAAATTGCAGACGGAATAGTAGATATTGTTGAAACGGGAACAACACTCAAGGAAAACGGACTTGAGGTTATCGAAGATGTTGCGCCTATTTCGGCAAGACTTATTGTAAACACGGTAAGCATGAAGCTGAAAAAGGAACGTATCGAAGAGCTTGCAGCCCTTATGACAGTCGCATTGACGGAATAAAGAAAGGAAACGAAAATGATAGGTACAATTTATGCAGACGGAAGCGAAAAGCTTTTTTTAAAGGAAGTTGAAAGAAGAAGCGGCGAAATAAACGCAGACGTTGAAAAGACCGTTAAGGCTATTATTGCAGACGTCAAGGAAAACGGAGATAAGGCGGTTAAGGAATATACAGCGAAATTTGACTGCCCCGACACAAAGTATTACCGTGTTCCCGACGAGGTTATCCAGGACGCTTTAACCGAGGCTGATCCAGAATTTGTAAACGCTATGCTTAACTGCGTTGAGAACATTACAGCTTTCCACCAGCGTCAGAAGCAGAACGGATATATGGTTACAGACGAGCGGGGTGTTATCCTCGGTCAGAGAGTTCGTGGACTTGACAAGGTAGGTCTTTACGTTCCCGGCGGCACAGCTGCTTATCCTTCCTCCGTTCTTATGAATGCAATTCCTGCAAAAATCGCAGGCGTTGGCGAAATTATAATGGTAACTCCGCCTTTGAAGGACGGAACTCCCAATAAGGATATACTTGTTGCCGCGGCTCTTTGCGGCGTCGATAAGATATTTATGTGCGGCGGCGCACAGGCGGTTGCGGCTCTTGCCTACGGAACAGAGGAAATCCCTAAGGTTTCCAAGATTGTAGGCCCCGGAAATATCTTTGTTGCTACTGCAAAGAAGCTTCTTTACGGAACTGTTGATATTGATATGATTGCAGGTCCCAGCGAAATTCTTATTGTTGCAGACGATACCGCAAATCCAAAGTACTTAGCCGCAGACCTTATGTCACAGGCTGAACACGACAAGCTTGCCAGTGCAATTCTTATTACCACCAGCGAACGTATTGCAAAGGAAACCACTGCCGAAATTGAGCGGCAGGTAAAGGAGCTTTCACGCAGGGAAATAATCGAGTATTCCCTTGAAAACTACGGCAAAATCATTGTTGCAAATAATATGGAGCAGGCCTGCGAAATCGCAAATGACCTTGCGCCCGAACACCTTGAGGTTTCTGCGGAAAATCCTCTTGAATACATAGGAAAGCTGAATAACGTAGGCTCTCTCTTCCTCGGAAAATACTCTCCCGAACCTCTTGGTGATTACTATGCAGGTCCTAACCACGTTCTCCCCACCAGCGGAACTGCACGTTTCTTCTCGCCTCTTTCGGTTGACAGCTTTATCAAAAAGTCCAGCTATATCTACTATACTGCCGACGCTCTTAACAGCGCAGCGGACGACATAATTCTTGTGGCTGAGAGAGAAAGGCTTACTGCACACGCAAATTCCATTAAGGTAAGGGCAGAGGACCTCAGAAAGTAATCGGAAAGGAAGATATAAATGGCAAGCTCGTGGGAAAACAATGTGCGCCGTGTAGTTCCCTATACCCCCGGCGAACAGCCCAAGGACAGCGGAATTATAAAGCTCAATACAAACGAAAATCCCTATCCGCCCTCGCCGAAGGTTCTTGAAGCGCTTAAAGCCTTTGATTATAAGCGAATGAAGCTTTATCCCGATACAAACGCCGCTCCTATAACGGAAGCGCTTTCGGATTTTTACGGTGTTAAACCGGAACAGATTTTTGTCGGCGTCGGCTCTGATGATGTTCTTTCAATTGCATTCCTGACTTTTTTCAATTCGGATAAGCCCGTTCTTTTTCCCGATATTACATATTCCTTCTATGACGTCTGGGCTGACGTTTACAGAATACCTTATGCAACAAAACCGCTTACAGAGGACTTTAAGATAAATCCCGAGGACTACAAGGGCGAAAACGGCGGTATAATTTTCCCGAATCCCAACGCTCCCACAGGCGTTGAGGAAAGTCTTGAAATGATTGAGGATATTGTTAAGGCTAACCCGGATTCGGTTGTAATTATCGACGAGGCATATATCGATTTCGGCGGTAAGAGCTGCCTGCCTCTAACGGAAAAATATGAAAATCTTCTGGTTGTCCAGACCTTTTCAAAATCCCGTTCTATGGCAGGTATGCGAATCGGCTTTGCTATGGGAAATGAGAAGCTGATTAAGTATATGAATGACGTAAAGTTCTCGATTAATTCATACACAATGAACTCGGTAACCCAGATTTGCGGTGCGGAAGCGGTAAAGGACAAAGCGTATTTCCTTGAAACAACAGCAAAAATTATTGAAACAAGAGAGTATTCAAAAGCAAGACTTAAGGAGCTGGGCTTTGAATTTGCGGACTCGAAGAGTAACTTTATTTTTGCAAGACATAGCACTTGCGGCGCAGACTATATTTTTGAGGAGCTAAAAAAGCGTAAGATTTTTGTCCGCCACTGGAGCAAGCCGAGAATAAGCGATTATCTCAGAATTACAATCGGCACACCGGAAGAAATGGACAGGCTTTTTGAGGCACTTGGAGAAATACTGAAGAAAGGTAATTGAGATGGGCAGAACTGCTGAAATTGCAAGAAAAACTAAAGAAACGGATATTAAGATAAAGCTTAATATTGACGGAAGCGGCGTACACGACATTGATACAGGCATAGGCTTTTTCGACCACATGCTGACCGCCCTCTGCGTTCACGGAGGTTTTGATTTGGAGATAAGCTGTAAGGGCGACCTTTATGTTGACGGGCACCACACTGTCGAGGACGTTGGTATTTGTCTCGGAAAGGCTTTCTGCGAAGCCCTTGGCGACAAGTCGGGAATTATGCGCTATGGCTCGGCTTTTATACCTATGGACGAGGCGCTTGGATTCTGCTCACTTGACATAAGCGCAAGACCCTATCTCGTTTTTAACGCCGACTTTTCCGATGACAGGATCGGTGAATACGATACCTGCCTGACGGAAGAATTTATGCGGGCATTTGCTTTTAATGCAGGAATCACCCTGCACTTAAAAGAGGAATACGGAAAGAACGACCACCATATTACAGAGGCTCTTTTCAAGGCGCTTGCACACGCCCTTAAGCAGGCAGTTTCTGTAAACGGTGGAGTAACTCTTTCAACGAAAGGAACGTTATAATGGTTGCAATAATCGACTACGGCGCGGGAAATCTTTTCAGCGTAAAAAACGCCCTTGATTACCTTGGAATTGAGAATAAAATCACAAACAGCGCTGACGACCTCAGAAAGGCGGACAGGCTTATTCTCCCCGGAGTAGGCGCTTTTCCCGACGCTATGAGAATGCTGAATGAAACGGGTCTTGTAAGCGTTATTAAGGAAGAAGCGGAGAAAAAGCCGCTCCTGGGTATCTGTCTCGGTATGCAGATGCTTTTTGAAAAGGGCTATGAGTTCGGAGAAACAGAGGGACTTGGCTTTATCAAGGGTAAGGTTGAGCTTATGACGCCGCCCGAGCTGCTTATTCCTCAGATTGGCTGGAACAGGCTTATTATGAACGAAAAGTGCCCGCTTTTAGAGGGACTTGGCGAGGAGCCTTATGTTTATTTTGTCCATTCCTACGCTGCGGTCTGCGACTCAAAAAACGTTGCTGCATACACAGATTACGGCGGAAATGTGACTGCCTGCGTTTTTGAAAAGAACGTTTACGGCTGTCAATTCCATCCTGAAAAAAGCGGAGAAACAGGACTTAAAATTCTCAGGAATTTTGCTAAGCTTTAAGGAGAACAAATGGAGAAGAAATGCAGCTGCGGCGGCAAAATGATACAGAGCGAATTTCTGTCCTTCGTAGGTGCTGCCGTAAGAGTTCCCGACGGATACAATTATCCGAAGGATTATCAGATTATTCCTTTCGTATGCGAAAAATGCGGGAAAATTGAGTTTTACGCAGGCGCATATCAGAACGGCAATTTCTTTTTTGGAGGATTTATAACAGGATGATTATTTTACCTGCAATTGATATAAAGGACGGCAACTGCGTTCGGCTTTTCAAGGGGGATTACGGCACGGTTCAGAAGGTTGCCGACAGCTATATGGAAACTGCCCTCAGCTTTCAGAGCTGCGGAGCTGAGTGGATACACATGGTTGACCTTGACGGAGCAAAGGACGCAAGTCAGCAGAATAAGGATATTTTCCTTGACGTTGCAAAAAACACAAAACTCAAGGTAGAAGTAGGCGGGGGAATAAGAACACTTGAAACCGTTGAAATGTACCTTTCTGGGGGCGTTTC
>JBJERK010000057.1:0-4900 GCA_051882255.1 Ruminiclostridium sp. | reverse complement strand
ATAACGCTGTCTGCAACCTCTGTGCTTCCGGGGGTTGCGTAAGGAGCAATCGGCACAGAGCCTAAGAACATTATTGCCTCAGACATTGAGTAATCATCAAGCGGGATATGTGCAACAGCATAGCCTGTGGCAACAGGTGGGTGGGCGTGGACAACAGCGTTTATATCCGGGCGCTCCTTGTAGCAGCGCAGGTGCATCTTGAATTCCGATGAGGGACGGTAGCCCTCGGTAAATTCAAGCACATTATTGTTTTCGTCCATTTTCACGAGCATTTCGGGGGTAAGCACACCTTTGCTTACTCCTGTGGGCGTAGTAAGAAAATTTCCGTCCGGAAGCTTTACGGAAATATTGCCGTCGTTAGCGGCAACAAAGCCAAGCTTCCAGAGATTTCTTCCTGCCTCACAGACTTTTTCTCTTATATCCTGTTCTTGTTCCTGTTTTAAATTCATAAATATTTCTCCTCAGAACGTACATCTTTTATTATATACTTTTTTGCAATTCTTGTCCATACTTTTTCTGAAAAGGTTTAAGGCAACACCGTACAATTAACGGCTGCCGCCTTTGCCGCACGCTTACTTGCATATTTTCCGCCATCTTGTACAAAAACTCCTTGACGGGCGACAAGCCCGCCTGCGTCGCTTTTGTACAATCTGACGAAAAATCTGACTGCGTAATCGCACGACAATAATTATGCGGTATTGCCTTAAAAATCCGGGGTCATATCCGGATTGTCGCAGCCCTTTTCCTGGGTAAAGCCCTCAAAGCCAAGTTCAGTGCAGCGGTCAACAACTTTTCTGTATTCAAAGGTAGTAAGCTTTCTGTTCAGCTCTGGATATTTTTCTGCTTCGGCGGGAGAAAAATTCGGGAAGTACTGACGCATTATACTTATAAGCGGCAGCTGTTCTTTGAAATTTTCATAAAGCCACTCAAAGATTTTAATGCTGTCCTTGTAACAGCCGGGCAAAACCAGATGTCTTATAATAACGCCTTTTTGCAGTATATCTCCGTCAAAAATATTTGTGGGCTGCTGGCGGAGCATTTCCTTAACCGCCGCCGAAGCTTTTTCAAAATAGTCGGGGCAGGAGGAATATTTTGCAGATAATTCAGTACTGTAATACTTTAAATCGGGAAGATAAATATCCACAAGTCCGTCAAGCATTTTTAAGCTTTCAACGCTTTCATATCCGCCGCAGTTATAAACAATGGGCAGTCCGATTTTTTCCTTGCATTTTCTAAGAACGCTGACAACCTGAGGGGTAAAATGGGTGGCGGTTACAAGATTTATGTTATGCACTCCCATAGATTTAAGCTCATAGAATATTTCTTCAAGCTTTTCCCCGGAAATATCTTCTCCCTTAAGTCCACGGCTTATAACTCTGTTCTGGCAGAAAACGCAGCGCAGATTACAGCCTGAAAAAAATATCGCTCCGCTGCCTTTTGTTCCTGTAATACAAGGCTCTTCGCCGAAATGTGCCATATATTTTGCAATTCTTATATTTTCCCCACAGCCGCAGAAGCCTTTATTTTCCTTTCGGTCAACACTGCACCCACGAGGACAAACAGAACATTCCGCCATTTCATTCTTCCTTTCCTGTTTCGGCTGCCTTTATTTCTTCGGCAAGTTTTTCTGCTTCATCAAAGGCGTCTGTTATTTCGTTTCTGTATGCAGGAATATCTCGGTAGGCTTCAAGGTTAAGCTCCGCTAATTTTTTGCAAAGGTTTGCGGCGGAGTAATACTGCTTCATAAGCATAAGCTTATTCGTATAATTCCAGTAGCTTCCGATAATTTTCTTCCGCATAAAGGACTTGAAATTCTCGTTAAGGGAGAAAATATCAAGACAAAGGGCGGAAAGGGAAGCTACTGCACAATAAACAGTATAATTTTCCATAATACTTTTAAGGTCTGAAAGGTCAAGTGCAGGCAAATCGCACTCCGCTAAAGCAGAAATCATATTTACCAGCATACCCGCAATCTCAATTCCGTTTCCGTTAAGAACGATTGTTATAAAATCGCTTGAACAGCGGCTAAGCTTCTCGTCCCCTTCCGGGGAGGAGTTCTCAAAAACAGCCTTCTGCCCGAAAAGCTCCTCTAAAGTAAAGCCGCCGTATGCCATAGCGTAAAGGGCTGTAAATTCAAGTCTTATCTTTGTATCCGAAAGGTCGGCGAAGGTATATTTCTTCCGCCCGGAAAGAAGACGATTTACCTCTGCCATAGAAGCAGGACGGTTATTTATCCGAAGGTCTGAGCTGAAGCGGCGGTAATTGTACTTGTCCATTAGCTCCTTATATTCGGGACCCTTTTTCATCAGATTTTTCACAACCGCAATATCAACGGTAAAAAGAATATGCTCCGAACGCTTATTTAAGGGCAGATTCTTATTCTTGTTACGCTCAGATTTTCTTATAATTCTCTCGTTTATTCTTGTGTAATTATGTGCAGTATCAATTATGCTTAAGGTAATAAACTGCGGTTCTTTAACAAATATACTGTCGTTATTCATTCCAAGCTCTGCGATTTTTATGTAACTGCCCTTAAATAAAAGTCTTAAAAGAAGGGCAGTTTTAAGAATAGCAGGTCTTCCGTAGCATTTTTTTATCCTCTTGTTGAAATAATCGCAAAAGGGCTTTTCCTTTACAAAAACCAAATCGAAAATATCTATTTCCAGCTTTCCGGCGGCTGCAACAGTAGTTTTTCCGAAAATAAAGGGCAGCATTTTTTCAAGATATGAGCAGACTTCATTATCGGAAATTATAGCAGAGGGCGAAAAGAAAAGACCGGTTATTTTTTCGGGAATATCGGTTACGGTTATTTTCATTTTCAGCCCTCCTTTTCTTATTTTTGCTTTTTATTTTTCTGCATTTACCGCAGCATAAATCTCGCTTTTTGAAAAGCCCGTCTTTTTCGCAGCCTCCTTGCAGGCTTCGGAGGTTTTTACTCCCGACTCAATAAGCTGCTTTGCCGCAATAACTGCGTCCTCAATAGTCAGAGCCTTTTCTTGTATCTCCTGCGCTCCCTCAACAACAAGCACATATTCGCCCTTTGGGGTCTTGTCCTTGTAGTAGTTCAGCATATCGGAAATTCTGCCCCGCAAAACCTCCTCGTGGATTTTTGTAAGCTCCCTGCAAAGGGAAATTTTTCTGTCTCCTAAATTGCTGAGCAAATCCTCAAGGGTATTTATAAGCTTGTGGGGCGCTTCATAGAAAATAAGGGTACGCTTATAGCTTTTTATCTCGTCAAGGTGAGCCTGCCGCTGTTTCTTTGTAACGCTTAAAAAACCCTCAAAGGAAAAGCGGGAGGTAGGAAGTCCCGAAATCGCAAGAGCAGACATGGCGGCGGTAGGGGAGGGGACAACGTTAATTTCAATGCCGCGCTCAGCGCAAAGACGGACTAAATCCTCTCCCGGGTCGGAAATGCAGGGCATACCTGCGTCGGTAACTATTGCACAGCTTTCGCCGCTTTCTATTCTTTCAAGAATATACTCGCCCTTTTCTCTCAGGTTATGCTCATAGTAGCTTACAAGGGGCTTTTGTATTCCGAAATGGGTCAGAAGCTTCAAGGTAACTCTCGTATCCTCTGCGGCTATAAAGTCAACGCTTTTTAATGTTTCAACAGCACGGGGACTGAAATCCGAAAGGTTTCCTATCGGAGTACCCACAACATATAATTTTGACACTTCTATTCTCCTTAAAGTAATTTATTAATCAAAAAAGGCGAGCATGTAAAGCCACAACTATTTATCAATATTATTTTTTGTCATTTTTCCAATAAAAAAAGACACTATGAACATTATAATGCTGATTATCGAATTAAAAAATATAGCGAACAAAACAACAAACCCGGAGCCTGCATTCGGTTGACCGTAGGAAGGGAAAAGAGCAATAAAAACTTTAGAAAATAATTCGAAATGATACGAACAAAAAACAAATATAGCAGTTAATAATATTATAATCAGTTCTTTTATTGCCAGCTCTGATTTCGTGGTTGATTTCAAGCAGTTAAATAAAATAAATCCATATCCTATAGGGGAAATTATTAACATCATATTTCCTACTATACTTGCAAGAAAAGCTGACACTATGAATGCCACTGATGCTAAAACAGAACTTATAATAATCCCGGTAATATTTTGAAATTTCATAATTTAACAATCCATTTCTGTTTTTCACTATTTTAATAATTATATTATAGCATTTGTTCATATCAAAGCCTTATGTTAAGTTTTAAACAGCCTGTTTCAACCGAAAAAACCCGTTAAACAAGCCTTTTTTTAACATTTTCAACCGAGTTTTCAACTGTTCATATAGAAAAAAGGGGTAAAAGCTTAAGTTTTCCACACTTTCAACAGGAATAAATGTTGAAAACCATGATTTTACAGAAAGTTTAATTTTAATTTAAAAGAAATATTACAGATTGTACTATTAACGCTGAATTTTAATTTTTGTAAAGTCTGTGAAGCCTATTGTTTATGGGATTTTTTCAGCATTAGAAAAAATTATGAACAAACTGTCTGTTTTTGAATATTCTGCACAATAGGGATAAAACAAAATATCATCTGTATTATTAGAAAATTTTTCCTGTTTTAACATCATAAAAAACGGCTTAAAATAAAGAACTATCAACATTTTCAACAGAGTTTTCAACAATTATCGGGCAGAAATGTCCTGTTAAGTCCGAAGTTTTCAACAGTTTCAACAGAACAGCCTAAAAACTATGATTTAAGTTACAGTATAGTGACAATAATACAAAAAGTAGAATTTTCAGAAGAAACATACAGAAAGGAGAAGAATATGAGAGGAGTAAACAAGCTGGTTGTAGAGGTGAAGTCCGACGGAGAGTATTTTGAAAAGGCGCTGCTTTTTCTGAAACCCGAAAAGCAGAATGCACCTCAAAAGGAAATTT
>JBJERK010000056.1:0-4924 GCA_051882255.1 Ruminiclostridium sp. | reverse complement strand
GGTTGTGTTCAACACCGTAAGAAATGGCGTAATGGCGCAGAAGCGCTGGGATATAGAGGAGACCGCCTTTTTAGGGCAGTTCTCCTTCAGCCGCTTCATTATGTGGAACGACATAAGAAGCCGCAGCGAGGATTTGAAGAAAAATAAGGTTGTCGCAAGTCTTATTTCCGGCAAAACCGAATGGGCGCCAAAGGAGGCTGAGCTTTCTCCCCATTCTCTTGATGAACAGCTTAAGCCCTCGGATATGGCTGTCCCTACAAGCGCCGACTCGTCTCAGCTTGCCGCAATTTATCAGGCTTCCCTTGGTGAAAGCTTCGTTCTCCACGGACCTCCCGGAACTGGAAAATCACAGACAATCACAAATATGATTGCCAACGCCCTGTATAACGGAAAATCTGTGCTTTTTGTAGCGGAAAAAATGGCGGCGCTGTCAGTTGTTCAAAAGAGACTCTCAAAAATCGGCCTTGCTCCCTTCTGCCTGGAGCTGCACTCAAATAAGGCACAGAAAAAGTCGGTACTTTCACAGCTTGAAAAGACTCTCGAGGTAGGTCATATAAAATCCCCGCAGGAGTACGCTCAGACCGCTGAAAAGCTCAGATCCCTCAGAGATGAGCTTAACAGCACAATGAACGCCCTTTACCTTGAACGCGGAGCGGGCTTATCGGTATATGACGCGGTTGTGCAGTATGAAGCGACCAAGGCTTTTGATATTCTTCCGGAAATAAGTGCCGATCTTGTTGACAATGCCGACGGCTCCGAATTTGCGGAATGGAAGGAAGCTGTAAGGGACGTTTGTTATGCAGGAACAGAGCTTGGCGGACTTGCTTCTTCCACGCTTAAAAACGTTCACCTTACCGAATATAATATGGAAATCCGTGAAAGCTTTTCGGAACTTACGGGACAGCTTTCAAAAACCGCTGAAAGCGCAAAGTCGGCATACGAAAGCCTTGTATCCGAAATCGGAACAGGACTTCCCGAGAGCAGCAGCGGAATTTCCGGAACGCTTGATATTCTGAAAATTGTTGTTTCCGCCCAAAGACCGCTTCCCGGTATAATTTCAGGAGAATTAAGCGATTCAAAGAAATCCGAGCTGCAAAAGCTTATTGACGCAGGAATAAAATGCACGGCTATTTACACGGATTTCTCAGAAAAGTTTGAGCAGAGTATCTGGAGCTATGACTGCGACGGAGCGCTTTTAAACTGGAAAAAGGCGCAGCAAAGCTGGTTCCTTGCAAAAATGACAGGCTCGAATAAGCTGCTTAAGGAAATGAAGCTTTATGAAAAGAAAAGCGGAACGGTAACGGCTGAAAGTATTCGCAGCATTTACGACTCTTTATGCGAATACAAGCAGCTGAAGGCTTACATAAACTCCTGCTCACAGTTTGCGGCTGAAAGCTTCGGAGGACTGTGGCTTGGTGAAAACAGCGATTTTCATATTTTAAATGAGGCTCTCCTTGAATCACTCAGAATACGTGAGCTTATCAACAGCTCAGATTCCCCTCAAGCCAAAACAGCTGCCGATATTGCTGTTAAAAACCCGTCGGAAAAGCTAAGCGCCGCAGTTCTCAGCGCCTGCACAAAATTCGAGGCAGCAAAAACTGCCGAAAATACGGTTTGCAAGCAGTTCGGCGCTTCAATCTCTCTTAATGAAAATGAAAACGGATATTTCGATGTTCTTATTTCAGAGACAAAGGGCTGGCAGGAAAGCTCGGATATGCTGCGTGACCGCAGTGTGCTTGAAAATGCCCTTAACAGATTAAAGGGCTTCGGTTTTCCGGAAATTGCAGACAGCTATTTGTCCGGAAAGCTTGCGGAAGATAAGCTTGAAAACGCCTTTGTTTGTGCAGTAAGCAAGGCTGTCATTTCCTCGGCAATGAAAAACGAGCCTCTGCTTTCGGGATTCCAGGGTGCTAAGTTTGAAAACACCATCGAAAAGTACAGAAACTTCACCGCAAGATTCGAGGAGCTTACAATTGAGGAGCTTGCTGCAAGGCTATCAGCTAAAATCCCCGATACAACCACAGGAACTTCCGGTTCTTCCGAACTTGCAATACTGCAAAAAGCAATCAGAAGCGGCGGAAGAATGATGCCGATACGAAAGCTTTTCGACAGTATTCCTACCCTTCTGCGGCGGATTTGCCCATGTATGCTGATGAGCCCGATTTCCGTCGCCCAGTATATCGACCCCGCTTATCCGAAATTTGATCTTGTTATTTTCGATGAGGCTTCTCAGCTTCCCACCTGCGAGGCGGTCGGTGCAATTGCAAGGGGCGAAAACGTTGTTGTTGTCGGCGACCCGAAACAGCTCCCACCCACAAGCTTCTTCACCACAAATCAGCTTGACGAGGATAACCCCGAAATTGAGGACCTTGAAAGCGTGCTTGACGACTGCCTTGCTCTGACTATGCCGCAGAAGCACCTGCTCTGGCACTACCGTTCACGCCATGAAAGCCTTATTGCATACAGCAATTCAAAATATTACGACAGCAAGCTTCGCACCTTCCCCTCCCCCGACGACCTTGTTTCAAAGGTAAGCTGGGTGCATGTGGAGGGCTGCTACGATAAGGGCGCAAGCAAGCAGAATCCTGCAGAAGCGAGAGCAGTTGTTGACGAGATTGTGCGCAGGATTTCAGACGAGAAGCAAAGGCAGAACAGCATCGGCGTCGTAACCTTCAGCGTTGTTCAGCAGGTTCTTATCGACGATATGCTTGCTGAGGAATTCCGCAAAAATCCCGAGCTTGAGCAGCTTGCAGGCGAAATGCACGAGCCGATTTTAGTCAAGAATCTTGAAAACGTTCAGGGTGATGAGCGTGACGTGATTCTGTTTTCAATCGGCTACGGTCCCGATAAGAACGGCAAGGTTTCAATGAACTTCGGTCCTATCAACCGTGACGGAGGCTGGCGCAGACTTAACGTTGCGATTTCAAGAGCCCGCAAGGAAATGATTGTATTCTCGGTTATTTCTCCCGAGCAAATTGACCTTTCAAGAACCCGCTCGGAGGGTGTTGCAGGTCTTAAGGGCTTCCTCGAATTTGCAGCAAAGGGCAGTACTGCACTTCCCTTACGAAACAGCGAGGCTGCAAAGGAAAACAAGTTTGCCGACTCGATTGCAGAAGAAATACAAAATCTTGGCTATGAAGTCAAGAGAAATATCGGATGTTCGGACTATAAGATTGACATTGGTGTTGTAAACCCCGATGACAAGGGCAGATTTGTACTTGGAATTATGTGCGAAAGCAAGAATAATTTCTCAATTACTACCGCCCGTGACAGAAACATAGTTCAGCCAAGCGTTCTGGCTGGACTGGGTTGGAGAATTATTAACGTTCATATTCTTGACTGGCTGGATAATCCGACTAAGGCATTGGCTCAGCTTGAAACTGCAATAAAATCGGCAATAGAAGCTTTCAGAACAAATCCCGGGGCAGCTGCGGCTGAACCTGTAAAGAAGCGGGAGATAGTTTTTGAAAAGGAAGAAGCGCCGAAACCCGAGGACTTATTCAGCGTGTATGCGCCCTATATTCCTCAGACAGTCGGAACTCCCGAAAGCTATTATGAACCCGGCTCGGATAAACTTATTGCAAAAGTAATAACCGAGGCTGTAAATGCAGAAGCCCCGGTAAGCAAGCATATTATTTACCGCTATGCTCTTACTTCCTTCGGAATTTCAAGAACAACAGCAAAAGCCGAAGCGCATTTTGAGGAGATTTTAAGCGGGCTGAATCTCAAAACCACCTCATCTAATCAGTCTGTTTTCTTTTGGCAGGAGCAGCAGCTTCCCGAGGAATATGACATTTGCAGGAAGCCCTCCGAAAACGGAGAAAAACGGGCGATTGAGGACATCTGCCCCGAGGAGCTGGGAGCGGCGGTTGCACTTATACTCAAGAACGCAATCAGCATTGACCGCAGCGAGCTTATCAGGGAGACAGCAAAAATATTCGGTTTTTCAAGAAACGGAGACGCAATTGAAACAGCCGTTTCACAGGGAATTGCAAGAGCTGTTCGCCGCAAAAAGGCAAAGGTTGATGAAAACGGAAGAATAATGCTTGCAGAATAACAGTAAAAAAGACCTGAGAAAATCAATTCTCAGGTCTTTTGCTATACATTCTTTCGTATTATGTGTTTTTGTCAACGGTGTGGAACTGCTTTAAATTGCCGGTTTTGTTGCTTCTTTCAGCAAGAACGGCTTCAACTTCACTCCACGCAAGCCCACGCTCAACGCACATAACCATTATGTGATACATAAGGTCTGCAATCTCGTTTTTAAGCTCGTCATTGTCCTCGTTTTTGGCGGCAATCACCATTTCCGTACACTCCTCACCGCACTTTTTCAGAATCTTGTTGATTCCCTTTTCAAAAAGATAGCAGGTATATGAACCCTCCTGCTTTTCGCTCTTTCTTTCAACAACAGTGTTGTAAAGCTCCTGTAAAACGTCCATTTCACTCTTTCCTTTCGTTTAAATTAATAAGCCTCATTGTTTCCATATCAAGCTCACGGTAATAGCAGTTATTCGCAATTCCGTTATAGCTTGTATGGCATATATTGCCCTTGTCGGGAGTTACCTGAAAAACAAGGGAATTCTGCTCGCAGTTTACAAAAATATGGTGGAGCGTAAAGGTATTTCCCGACTCCAGCCCCTTGAACCAGAGCTTATTGCGGGAGGTACTCCAGAAAACCGCTTTTTTAAGCTTAATCGATTCCTTAAGCGCTTCCTCGTTGACGTAAGCTACAAGAATAACCTCTTTTGTGTCAAGATTCTGAACTGCAACGGGAATTACCTTGTTTTCGGGTGCAATTTTCGCAAGCTTCTCAAAATCCAGCATAAGCCGGTCTGTTTCTTCGATAAGTCCCATTACACAGCACCTCTCGCAGGTATTCCCTTCTCCTTTAAATGCGCCTTTACCTCGCCCACGGTAAGCTCTC
>JBJERK010000055.1:0-4948 GCA_051882255.1 Ruminiclostridium sp. | reverse complement strand
AAATCGGTCAGCACAGCTATTTATTCAGCAACGGCAGCTACCGGGAGATTAAGCCGGACAAGGTAGCTCTGCCTTCTTCTCTTACGTTTACAAGTCTTGACGGGCTTGTGAACGTAATTAAAAGCGAGCTGAAAACAATTCTGGCTGATACTGGCACGGGCGGCACTCTTTACATATCCGTTTCAAGTCCTTCCTGCGTTGAGGCATTCACGGGTCTTGACGAGTACAACCGCAGAGCGACATTATATACCGCTAATCAGAAGCTGGGCAGGAGCTGGAACGGGCAGAACTGGTTTGAGCACGAGGAGGCTATGATTGTACTCCAGAGCCAGTTTGCGCAGAATGACGGTACAGAATACCTGCTGGATTTTCTCAGCCGCATAACGGATGAGAACAGCGTTTCCTCGGACGATAACGGTATGACTCAGACGGTGCAGGTAAAGAAGGGTATTTCCCTTGCCGGCAGAGAAACAATCCGTCCTATCGTCAACCTCAAGCCTTACCGCACATTCCTTGAGGTAGAACAGCCCTCCAGCGATTTCCTTATCCGCATAAAGGACGGCTGTCATGTTGGCATTATCGAAGCTGACGGCGGTATGTGGCAGTTCGAGGCACGGCGCAACGTCAAGGAATACCTCGAGAAGGCATTCGCAGAGGAAATTGAAGCGGGTTCGATTGTGGTGGCACTGTAATGACGCCCGCTGAAATATGCCAAAATATCCGTCAGCTCGTTCCGATGAAGGAGGCTGCGGAGTTCTACGGCTTTCCCGTAAACAGGGCAGGTTTTATCTCCTGCCCCTTCCACGGGGAGAAAACACCCTCCTGCAAGATATACGGCAGCTCCTTCAACTGCTTTGGCTGCGGAGAAAACGGTGACGTTATTGATTTTGTCAGGGAACTTTACAAAATTGATTTCAAGGCGGCGGTTACAAGGATAAACTGCGATTTCGGGCTCGACCTGCCCCTAAAAAGGGAACCAACCAAAGAGGAACGAGAACGGGCGAGGAAGATTAAGGCGGAGCGGGAGCAGAAGGCGGAAGAAAAGCGGGTATTAAGCATATTAACGGACAGGTATTCTGTCAGGCACAGGGAGCTTTGGCAGCAGTCGAAGCAGCGGGCACTTTCCGACGAGGAGGTCTGCGAGCTTGACTGCTGTTCCACCTGGCTTGACGCTCACCCAGTGAGGTAGATATGGGATTTACATACAAAATTGAGGATTTCGACACGGTTTCCCCGTATGAGGAGCTGGAAAAAATCGAAAATCCATTCTCAAAACAGCTTGCAGAAAAGCAGCTTGAAGAGTATGCAAAGGGTCTGGGGTATAAGCATTTCAAGAAAATGCTCGCAAGCTATCGCAAGTCCCTTAAGCAGCCTCTTGCGGTTGCAGACGGCGGTAATATCACTAATTTTGAGGGCGGGGACGACCTGATTCTTAAGACCTGGAACGCCGATGAAACGGGCGTGTGGCGTGTAGGCAGGGACAACTACCGGGAATATGCCTGCGCGCACCCAATTCAGCCCTGCCAGCTCCTGCGCAATATCGATACAGGGGAGCTGAAAGTGAAGCTGCGGTTCAAGCGGGGCAATTCTCCTTACTGGACTACGCAGGTGGTGGATTTCGATACTGTTGCAAATGCAAAAAATATCGTTTCGCTAAGTAAAATCGGCATATCCGTTACCTCCGGGACTAAGGCACAGAACCTTGTGGACTACATCTGCGAGGCTATTGACGAGAATTACGATAACATCGAGCAGATACGCTCGGTCAGTCATCTGGGCTGGAACAGAGAGGGTTTTGCCCCGTACATCAAAGACGTTGAGTTTGACGGAAACCCGAACTTTGACGGAATTTTCAGAGCTATTACCCAGAAGGGCAGCCTTGACGAGTGGATTGACGAGCTTGTGCGGTGTAGGAAGTTCAGCATTGTTACCCATATCGTTATTGCGGCCAGCTTTGCAAGCTGTCTTATTGAGCCTCTCGGCATTCTTCCGTTTTTCGTTCACCTCTGGGGAATGGACAGCGGAACGGGTAAGACTGTGGCTCAGATGGCTGCAGCCTCCGTGTGGGGAAATCCTGCGGTGGGCGAGCCTTTCTTTCCAACCTTCAAGGGTACATCAACGGGCTTTGAAATTCTTGCAGGCTTTCTTCACAGTCTGCCGATGATAATTGACGAGCTGCAAATGGCAAAAGACCGCAGCGGCAAGGTTATCTTCAACGTGTACGAGCTGGCGGCAGGAACGGGTAAGCTCAGAGGCAATAAGCAGCTGGGGCTTGCCAATGTTCCGACCTGGAATAACTGCTTTATAACCTCCGGAGAAACCCCCATTGTCGGAGAACAGGACGGTGCCGGAGCTCTGAACCGTGTTATCGAGATTGAGTGTACTGCCGATAACAAGTGCATCGAGGACGGTCACGCTACTGCAAATATATTAAAGCAGAATTACGGCTTTGGGGGCAGGGTGTTTATCCTTAAGCTCCTCGAGGACGGCGTTATGGACACGGTTAAAAAGCTGTATGAGATAAAATACAGCGAATGCCTGGCGGACAAGGCAACGGAAAAGCAGGCGCACGCTGCTGCCGCTATTCTTACAGCTGACACTCTGGCTTCGGAATGGATTTTCGGGGACAAACCGTTAAGCAGTAAGCAGATGTCCGATTTTCTCAAGACTGCCGAAACGGTATCGGCTTCAGCCCGTGGTTATCGTTATATTTGCGACTGGGTTGCTATGAACCTTAACCGCTTCGGGGCAGTCGAGAGCGGGGAGATTTACGGCGTAATCGAGGGAGATGTGGCATATATCAACCGCACCGTGTTCAATCGGGCATGCGCTGAAGAGGGGATAAACCCTAAGGCGCTGCTGTCGCACCTGAAAAGCAAGGGGCTGCTGAAAACGAGGAAAAGCAACAAGGGATATTCTGTAACAAAACGCCTTCCGAATGCTCCGCCTATGGACTGTGTAGCTGTACTGCTTACAGAAAACAGCGACAATTCGGAAGATTACGACTATGATTTATAGAAAATGCGGGAGTTGTGGAACTTTGCATATAAAAACTCCCACACAACAAATGGCTTTGTTATGCGGTTTGTTGAGGTTTGTGGGACTGTGGGACTTGTGGAACGCCACCACACGTATATATAGAGGGAGATGCGGAAAATTCAATGTTACTTAGTTCACACATCGCTATATAGGAAAAATGCAAAAATAGTCCCACAGTCCCACAAGTGCTTACAAATGGCTTTGTTATGCGGTTTGTTGTGTGGGACATAAACTCCCACAGAGTACCACAAATCCCACATAGAAAGGATATAAAATGTCATTTTATGATGTTGTAAATTTCTTTGAGACATTTTCAACTCGGTTGAAGAAATTGCGAGAGCAGAAAGAAATATCAGTTAGTGAATTAGCCAACCGTGTTGGAATAAACGAAAATACGATTAAGAATTACGAAGCCGCTATATCTTCACCAAATGCGTTTGTGCTTTATAAAATCTGTATATGCCTTAATACAACTCCTGATTACTTGTTAGGGTTTGACGGTGAAGAAAAATGCAACTAAGAGATTACCAACAAGACCTTATTACCGGCGTACATAACGCATGGGCAGAAGGATATAAGCGGCCCTGCATAGTTCTTCCCTGCGGAGGCGGTAAATCTATAATTACCGCAGATATGGCGAAGCGCACGGCAGAACGGGGCAAGAACGTACTGTTCCTCGTTCATCGGCAGGAGCTGTGCGAGCAGATTGAGAACACCTTCACAACATACGGCGTCAATATGGATTACTGCCATATCGGTATGGTTCAGACCGTCACCCGCCGTCTGGATAAGATACAGCGCCCGGCGCTGATTATAACGGACGAGAATCATCACTGCCTTGCAGCGAGCTATAAGCGGATATACGAGCATTTCGACACCTACTGTGTGGGCGTGACAGCAACACCCATAAGACTTAACGGCGGCGGGCTTGGAGATATAAACGATAAGCTGATTATCGGTATATCTGCAAAAGAGCTTATCCGCAGGAAATGCCTTGCACCTTACGACTACTACGCTCCGCCGGTTGCTGACCTTTCGGGAATAAAATCCCGTGGCGGTGATTATGCAGCTGAGGACATCGAGGCGGCGCTTGACAAGCCCCATATATACGGGGACGTAATCAAGAACTATAAGCAGCTTGCCGGCGGTGTGAAGGCTGTATGCTACTGCGCTACCGTCAAGCATTCCCGGGATATGGCGGAGGCATTCAGAGCGGCGGGTATCCCGGCGGAACATATTGACGGCAATACCCCTAAAACGCAGCGTAGTGACATTATACGGGGTTTTCGTGAAGGTAGTATAAAGATACTATGCAACGTGGATTTAATCAGTGAGGGCTTTGACGTTCCCGATTGTGGGGCTTCAATACTGCTCAGACCTACTAAGTCGCTGACCCTGTATATACAGCAGGCTATGAGGTGTATGAGGTATCAGCCTGACAAGAAAGCTATCATCATAGACCACGTTGGAAACGTTCATCGGCACGGTCTGCCCGATTCAGACAGGGAATGGACATTGGACCCGAAGCCACCCAGCAAGAAGAAAAATACCGTATCGGTAAGACAATGCACGGAATGCTTCTATACTCATGCTCCTGCTCCCGTTTGTCCGAATTGCGGCCACGTTTACGAGGTTAAGCAGCAGGCAACACCAAAGGAAATACGGGAAGCTAAGCTGCAGCAGATAGTATCTGCATATACAGCACCGGCGGAGTGCAAGACGATACAGGAATTATATGCATACGCAAAAATGAAAGGGTACCGACCCGGGTGGGCCTATCATCAATGCATACAGAGGGGGTTATTACATTGACAGAGACTGATTTGCAGAATAAAATCCGAATGGCATTATCACCCTACGGGGTTGTCATTCGGCAGAACACAGGCAATTTTCTGCTTAAGGACGGCCG